>JAWOIY010000029.1:0-14737 GCA_046484425.1 Desulfobacterales bacterium
ACGCCTTTGGCTTTTGCCCAGCCGGGCAGCAAGGTGTTCGTTGAAATAAAAAAGGATTGTTCAATTAACGATCTCATCAGAAGGATTGATTAAAAGGGAATATGATGAAGGGCTATATTCAGGTGTATACCGGCAACGGAAAAGGAAAAACGACGGCTGCTTTGGGTCTGTCAATACGAGCAGCCGGCGCCGGTCTTAAGGTTTTTATCGGACAGTTCATCAAGATGGGCGAATACAGCGAATTAAAAGCCCTCAAAAGGTTTGAAGATTTGATAACAGTGGAACAGTTCGGCAGGGGTCGGTTTATCAAAGGCAAACCCTCCGCTCAAGACATCGAATCCGCCCGGAAGGGCATCGAAAGAATCAAAACGATCCTCTCTGCGGGTGAACACCATGTCGTCATCATGGAGGAAGCAAATGTCGCTGCCGGGCTCGGGCTTCTATCTGTGCAGGATATACTGGAAATTATGACTGAAAAACCCGAAGACATCGAACTTGTTATTACTGGAAGGGGGGCGGATTCTCGAATCATCGAAAAAGCCGATCTGGTGACCGAGATGAAAGAGGTTAAGCATTATTTCCAAAAAGGCGTCCCGGCCCGAATCGGAATTGAAAAATAATCCATCTTCCCACCTATTCTTTATCAATAAGTTTTACTGCTGCTTCAAACTTTTTGCTGATCGAAAGCGTCATTTCAGCGGCATCTTCCAACAATAAAGCGGTTTTTCTCTTATTTTTCTCTTTTGCTTTTTGCGCCCAATCCCTGTATGTTTGCGCATGATCGTCATTGTGCTTTATCCAGTGTTCAAGCATTTTGATCATTTTTTCATCAAACGACAGATTGGCTTTTATCTCATGGTCATGCTGATGATGTGTCATTTATATTTTTCCTTGAACATATCCTCATTGAGGAAAAAGACTCGGTAGAGAGTTATACGCTATTCGGTTACCATTCTTTATAATTTTAATCAACAACAGTCAATACGGACATTTGCAAAAAGTTGAAATTTACCTTTTATAACTAAATCAGGGGTCGGGGAGTTTTCCCCCTAAATTCTTGAATATAGCGGAATGGATGATCTTTTTTTAAATCGGATGCTGTCTGAGTGGCTTAGGGATCGTTAGAAAAAACAGGCGCAAACCGAAGCTGAAGTCCAAAAGTTTGAAGTTTGAAGTGATCTAAAGTGCCTAAAGTTATTGAGTCGCTTCGCTCCGGTGATTTTATATAATTGACAGAATTCCTTAACTTTAGCTCACTTCTAACTTCATCGTAAATACGTAACCGTATTTACGAATACATGCACTAAGCCGGTGAAGTTGAAAAATATGCCAGAATTTCATTTTAACAAAAAAAACATTGCGATTTTACTTCTTTTTTTCTTTGGTGCAATTTTCGGGTGTATGGTGGGGTTATTTGTCGCCCTGACCCATGATCTTCCACAAATTCGAAGCCTTGAATCATTCAAGCCGTCTTCCGTTACGCGTATTTACTCTGCTGATGAAGTGCTTCTCGCAGAACTTTTTATCGAGAAAAGGGATCCTGTTCCACTCAAAATTATACCTGACAATTTAAAAAAAGCGCTGATTGTTACGGAAGACAGAAATTTTTTCCAACATAGCGGCATTGATCTGAAAGGAATTCTCAGGGCCGTGATTCGAGACATCAGGGCGGGTGGGTTCGTTGAAGGTGCCAGTACCATCACGCAGCAGCTCGCAAAAACGCTTTTTCTTGAACCTCGAAAAACATTACTGCGAAAAGTCAGGGAGGCGTTTCTTGCTTTTCAGATAGAACGACGATATACAAAGGAAGAAATTCTTGAGCTTTACCTTAATCAGGTATATTTTGGCAGCGGCGCTTATGGTGTTGAATCGGCCGCCAGGATATTTTTTGGCAAACCTGTGAAAGATTTAGACTTGGCCGAATGTGCCCTTTTGGCCGGCCTCCCCAAATCTCCTTCCCGTTACTCCCCCATAGTCGATAAAGATCTCGCACTAAAACGAAGAAATATTGTTTTAAAACAGATGGAACATACAGGCATTATCACTGAAACTGCCTTTAACAAGGCAAAAGAAGCCTCGTTGAATCTTGTAAAACAAAATAAAAATCGGGCCAAAGCGCCCTATTTTATTGAGTATGTTAAAAAATCCCTCGAAAACACCATCGGCTCGTCAAATCTCTATAAAGGCGGTTTTACTATTGTTACAACGCTTGACTTTAACATGCAAAATACCGCTGAACTTGCTGTGGAAAATGGACTTTCTACGCTTGAAAACAGGATGAAACGGCACAAAATAAAAAACCCTGTCCCCCAATGTGCATTGGTTTCCCTGGATGTTCAATCTGGGGGGATTCTTGCCATGATCGGAGGCAGGAACTTTTCAACAAGCCCTTTCAACAGGGCAACGAACGGCAGAAGACAACCCGGATCCGCCTTTAAAACGATTGTTTACGCCTATGCCATTGAACAGGGTTTTCCTCAAAGTAAAACCATTCTCGACGCCCCGGTGTCCTTCAAGTCCGGAAACCAGAAAAAAGATTGGCAACCCCAAAATTTTTCCGGGGGGTACTCAGGTGAAATGACCCTTAGAACGGCACTTGCGCTTTCAAAAAATATCCCGGCTGTGAGACTCATAGAAATTCTCGGTCCTTCTTCAGTGGCCGCATTCGGGCACACTTTGGGCATTGATTCCTTCCTGTCTCCGAATCTTTCACTTGCCCTCGGCACTTCGGAAGTTTCATTGATTGATTTAACCGCAGCGTATTCGGTTTTCCCAAATAAGGGAAATCTTATAGAACCTTACGGTGTGGTGGAAGTCATTGACCGGACCGGTCGACCAGTGTGGAGTATAAAACCTCAAAAAAAAGCGGTTATGTCCAGATCAAGTGCCGCGATCGTCACAGACATGCTCCGCAGTGTAATTCAAGAAGGTACCGGCAAAAAAGCCAGGGTTATTCATCACCCTGTGGCCGGGAAAACAGGCACTTCCAACGAATTTAAAGACGCTCTTTTTGTCGGATTTTCCCCTTCAATCACCACCGGCGTATGGGTCGGCCAAGATACGGTTACAACGATCGCCAAAGGCGAAACCGGTGCTAAAGCAGCGCTGCCGATATGGATCGAATTTATGAGCCGGGCACTATCCGACAAACCGTTCCAGTATTTTGATATTCCAGATGATGTTGTAAAAGTAAATATAAATCCGTTAACCGGCCGGCTCGCATCCGAAAACGATCCATATGCCGTTAAGGCGCTTTTTAAGAAAGGCACAGAACCGAAATCATCTCAGTAAAATATTTTATCGCCTGTTGACTTTCAATTATGGGTAAAATAAGGAACCGAAATATATAATATTATTAAATGATGAGGATGAGGATGATTCGAAAAGCCACGATTAAGGATATAACAGCCATTCATGCGCTGCTTCAGCAATATGGCCGCAAGGGAGAACTTCTGCCGCGCCCTTTGAGCGTCTTATATGATCACGTAAGGGACTTTTCGGTTTATGTTGATGACAAAGACGCTCGCATTTTAGGTTGTTGTGCATTACAAT
Organism: Desulfobacterales bacterium; assembly: GCA_046484425.1. GTDB lineage: Bacteria > Desulfobacterota > Desulfobacteria > Desulfobacterales > UBA11574 > UBA11574. Next base: position 3,553 of record JAWOIY010000029.1, read on the forward strand.
TCTGCTGGGAGGATCTGGCTGAAATACGATCCCTGGCGGTACATCCTGACTATTTGAGAAAACGAATCGGCTCAAAACTTGTCGAAAGTGTGCTTTCCGAAGCAAATTCCTTTAACATACTGAAAGTGTTTGCATTAACTTACCGACCCGGTTTTTTTGAGCGGTTCGGCTTTCACAGAATAGACAGATCAGAGCTTCCCTTAAAAATCTGGGCGGACTGTATCGTATGTATCAAATTTCCGGATTGTGACGAAATCGCAATGATGAAAAAAATGGATTGATCCAAGACCTTAGCGCTTTATTAAAGGCTAAAACCAACGAATGGGAGGTTTTTGAATCGCCTTTTAGGTATAGATGAGATTCAATGAAATCGGAGGATATTTCCAGATACCCGGTTTTGGCATAATATGCTGACCCCCGACGGACAGCCAATTTAGGTCAGGTTTAATGTCTCGTAATTTCCCGTCATCTGGCGGCCTGGCATGATTCGTAAAGGAATAGGTGGCCTGAAAAATACAGATTCCGCTTGTTTTTTCTCGGGTTATCACATAATTTTTATTAAAGGTACGCGCCTTGATATTATTTGCCGCTGCAATTTGTTCCAATTCACTATCCTCAAGTTTTATCAGAACCGATTTTGAAGTCCCCCTCTCGGATAGCCTTATCAACGCTCTTGATTCACTGCTTCCGGCATAGACCGTTGAAATACAAGGGATTCTTTTAAAATATTGTGCTGCTACAATGGCAGCTGTTCTTCTGCCGCCAACTTCAAAAGGAAGGCAATAATACTCAAAAAATTTTTTCTGCACATCTACTGCATACTTATCTCCTTTTTCATACAAATCCTTTGATATATATCGAAGGCTGCTGGCCAAACCCTCAGCAGCATCCGCAATTGGCCAGTCGATTCTAACATGAAAATGGGAAAGGCTGTATCTATTCTTTTTTTTGCTGGTCGGATCCCTCTGGATTAAGAGCGCATAATCCACAGGAAGAAGCACTTTTAACAAATCATGGAAATGAGCAGATTCAAGATATTTTTGATTTCTATCGAATTGTTTTGACAGTGGAAGAGTCTCATACCGAAGAAGATTGGCTTTGTTGGTCCTGTTTGTGCTAAAAAAACGGATATACTTTTTATGAACTGCCGGGATGGAATCCTCTATGAAAATTACCAGAAAAGTGTTCTGGCATGCGTATTCCACAGCCGGAATTCGTGCACGAGGTTTCAACTCTCGTTTTTCTACGAAGGGATAGGGGGTGTTTTGTTGAAGAAATTTATTATAAGAATCTATCAGGGCATACTGAATCATTTGCTGATCTAGCTCATCCCGCAACATTTCATAATAAGATCGCCTTAACCGGTTTTGTTGACTTAGTTCTTCTCTTACAGACCAGAATGCCACCCTCTTCTCCTTTAAGTATTTTTTGTATGGAAGAATTTGCTTTTTCTTTTTTCTAAAAATAGCATTATTTCATTTAAATGTCAACATGTTACGATCATTGCTTTCCGTTAATCCTTTCAATCCATTGATATATGGTCTCTCTATATTTATATGCAAAATAGATGATAATCAGGCATAATCCCATTATCATTGCAAACAGACCGTATCTTTGTTCGAAGACGTATGATCCTTGAAGGCTGAGCATCAATGTTCCCGGCATTCTTCCTATTCCTGTGAGAATGATGAAGACCTTCAAGGGCAGAGCACTTATTCCTAAGAACAGGCACAGGTAATCTTTAGGAAAACCCGGAAATATAAATAGGCCAAACAGAACAATGACCCCTTGTCGTTTAACAATTGTATCCAAACGGTCCAGTTGATTTTCAGGGATCATTGACCGAACAAAACGTTTTCCCATAAAACGTCCTATGGAAAAATTGATCAACGATCCTGTCGTAAGTCCGATACTCGAATATAAAAATCCTTTTGCAGTTCCGAATAAGAACCCCCCGATAAAGCCGGTGGCTTCGCCTGGAAAAGGCGCAAAAAGCACCTGGAGAATTTGAATAAGAATAAAAACAAGCGGCGCGCCATGACCAAATGAAGAAACAAAGGCTTCGATCTGCTCCTTGTCCGTAAGAAAGTGATAAAGGTAGATGGTCTTTTGCCACAAATATAATCGGTACATAAATCCCAGACAAATAAGAACACCTACAACTACAACAGCAATCACTATTCGATGAATATTTTTATTTGCGGGCTTTAATTGATTTGACAAATTCAATTACTGGATGCCTCGAGCGCAGCGACAGCTGGAAGGGTCTTTCCCTCCAGAAGCGCAAGAAATGCTCCGCCGCCGGTGGAAATATAGCTTATCCTGTCTGTCTCACCGCTTTTGTGGACAGCGACGTCCGTATCGCCGCCGCCGACAATTGAAAGTGCATAGGAATTCGCCACACTGCGCACAATGGCCCTGGTCCCATGACTGAAAGCATCCATCTCAAATACACCCATAGGACCGTTCCAGATAATTGTTTTGGCATCATGCAGCACCTCGGAAAAAAGCAGGGTTGTTGCAGGGCCGATGTCCAGAGCCATCCAATCCTGGGGAATTTCCTGTATCGGTACTGTCCTGATTGCAGCTTTGGAATTGAAATGGCTTGCCGCTACAGCGTCCACCGGGAGGTAGAACTTAATACCTTTTTCAAAGGCTTTTTTTATGATCGACCCAGCCACTTCAACGAGATCCATTTCTACCATTGAATTTTCCATGTTGCATCCGGTACTTTTTAGAAAAGTATTTGCCATGGCACCACCGATAATGAACTTGTCAACATGGTTCAGCATATTCTCCAAAGCGCTGATTTTGCTTGACACTTTCGCTCCGCCCACAATTGCAACCAGAGGACGCCGGGGATCGGCCATTGCCCTCTTAAAGTAGTCGAGTTCCCTTTGAAGCAAAAAACCAGCGCCCGATATCGGCGCGTATCTGGTTATGGCAACAACCGATGCATTGGTACGATGCGATACGGCAAAAGCGTCATTAATGAAAACATCACACAGTTCGGCCAGTTTTTTAGCAAAGGCATCATCATTTTTTTGTTCTTCGGCGTGGAACCTTAAATTCTCGAGAAGAACCATATCGCCATTTTTCATTTTATTTACCAGTCCTTCTACTTCAGGACCGATACAATCCTTTGCTAATACAACTTCTTTTTTTAAAAATCTTCCCAGTCGTTTTGATACAGGAGCAAGACTCATCTCAGGTACAACCTTGCCTTTAGGCCTTCCCAAATGTGAAGCGATGATAAGTTTTGAATTATTATCAAGGAGGTATTTTAACGTCGGTAATACAGCCAGGATCCGGTTATCATCAGAAATGTTCTGTTGTTCATCCATCGGGACATTAAAATCAACCCTGACAAAAACCCTCTTTCCGGCAATATCTATATCCTTTATGGTTTTCATGGCGTCCTCCTTTGATACCGCACTTTAATCCGCTTTTCATAAGTATTTTAGAATTCCGAATGTCTTTTTTTTGAATCCTCATTCAGGGAGACAATGAGATGATCTGTATTAAAACCATGCACTATTGTAAGGATTCAGCTCTTTTTTGACTTACGCTGAAGCTCTTTTTTTTTTGACCATCTTTCAAAAAAACTCATCACTCCCGATTCATAGGCCCTATCGACAATTTCTTCTTTGACCTTCAGACCGCCGGGTTTCTCCATAGCAGATCGCAAACACGCTGTTTTGTGCAAGCATGGCAGGCACGACTCCGGAGAGTTTCTTAACCCTTCTTTGCCTTTTGGAAAGACGGTCTCGAGTTCTCCAAAGCAGTCGGGCAGTTTTTTATTTTTATTCTCGTCTACCATTATTCTGTCCGTCATGGATATTAAGCACTTTTTATTGCGGTTCGCCTTTCTCCTAACCCGACCTGTCCTGTTGATCATATTCGCGATTCATCCTGGAAATGTGACCTTCATCCGCAAAACTAAAGTAACAGCTATTGCCGATGACAATATGCTCATGAACTGTAATTCCGATAACCCTGCAGGCAAAAACGAGCCGACGTGTTATTTCGATGTCCTCCTGAGACGGGTTCGGATCACCGGACGGATGGTTATGGGCAAAAATAAGCGCTGCAGCATGATGATTAAGGGCTGCAAGAATAACTTCTCTTGGGTATACCGAACTGGCTGTCAGGGTTCCCTCAAAGAGTATCTCTGTCGAAATAACTCTATTTTTTGCATCAAGGAATACCGCATTAAAGTATTCCCGGCTCTTATTTCCCAAGCTGTGATAAAGATAATCGAAAAGTTCTTTGGAATTGTTCAAAGGGTCTTTATGTATGATCCGTTTTTCAAGATAGCGATCCGCAGCAGCTTTAATCAACTTGATTCCGAATAGATTTTTGGCGCCGATTCCTGCCACCTCGCGAAGCGATTCGGGAGACGCTTCAATGACGCCTTGAAATGTTTTGAATTTTTTCAGAGCAGCCTTTGCAGCATCCTTGCAGTCTTTTCGAGGGGTCGCCAGTGTCAGGAGGAGCTCAATCACCTCATAGTCTTGAAACCCATCAAGACCCGTATTAAGGAATTTGTCCCGAAGCCTTTTTCTGTGACCTTTCCCTTTATGGGGTTGAGTGGTGTTCATCGTTGAATTTGGGTTAAAGGTTACAGATTTTTTCATTTTTTAAAAATATACGGCGATGGACCACCTTCATCGAATTTCATTATAATTAGGATTATCCAAGTGCCATCGGATAAGGTTTCGGCGGAATAACCGGATGTATAACTTGTTGTTAGTATTAAAAGTTGTTTCAAATCCTTAGAGAGAAAAGTTTTATAACACCTTTAATAAATTTAAACCTCATCCAGCTCTTGTTTAAGATCGCGGGTCATGAGTCGGTTTACGGCCTCTTTGGGAGATATATCATCATAAAGGATATGGTAAACCTCGTGGGAAATCGGCATTTCGACACCAAGCTTTCGTGACAGATTGTAAACCGATTTGGCTGTTTTCACCCCTTCTGCTACCATCCGCATTTCAGACAGGATCTCGGTTAATTTCATGCCCTCACCGATTTTTTTCCCAACGGTATGATTTCTGCTGACATCTCCGGTACACGTCAGAACCAAGTCGCCAACACCGGCAATTCCGGCAAAAGTACGTGGGTTGGCGCCGAGTTTCAAGCCCAACCTGCGAATCTCAGTCAGCCCTCTCGTAATAAGGGCCGCTCTTGTATTTAATCCCAAGCCGAGCCCCTCTATAATTCCGGAAGCTATGGCAATAACATTCTTTACAGCGCCCCCGAGTTCAACGCCGATCATATCATTATTTGTATAAACCCTGAAATATGGTGCTGCAAATACACGCTGAACCATGCCAGCCACTTTTTGATCCTTGGATGCAACAGCGACCACCGTGGGAATTTTTTTGACAACTTCCCGGGCGAAACTCGGCCCCGAAAGCACTGCAAAAAAATCTTCCGGAATATCATGAAGAATATCTTTTAACACACCGGACATGGTCAAGTGAGTCTTGTTCTCGATTCCTTTAGAAGCCGAGACAATAACGGTCTCGGTGGAAATATGCTTCCGCATTTTACCCGCTGTCTCCCGCATAACATGGGACGGTACAACAACCAGAACAAGATCTTTTCCTCCAACAACTTCGCCAATGTCGTTTGAAGGACGAATATGATTTGAAAGGGAAACACCGGGGAGAAAAACCGCGTTTTCTCTGGATGTTTCAATCTGGTCTTTAACTTCCTTTTCAAATACCCACAGGTCTATCTTAAAACCTTTCAAGGCAAGAAGATTAGCCAAAGCGGTACCCCAACTTCCGGCGCCAACCACACCAATCTTCATCTTATTTTCATTAAGCTGCATATCAATCGGCCTGCCATTTTATGACTCGTCTATATAATTGTCCTTTTCTGCGAGCCTTGCGACTCCGACAACTTTTTCCCCAAATTCCATCCCAATAAGCTTTACGCCCTGGGTATTGCGGCTAATCACTGAAATGCCGCTGACAGATATGCGGATAAGCTTTCCGGAACCTGTCATAAGCATCAAATCATCCTGCTCATCAACCAGAATTATGGAAACAACCTTTCCGTTTCGCTCACTGGTCTTAATCGTTATTACACCTTTGCCGCCACGTCTTTGTAAAGGATATTCATCAATAGACGTTCTTTTCCCATAACCGTTTTCTGTTGCCGCGAACAAGGTTTGGCCGTGGCTTAAAACTTCCATTCCAACGATACGATCGCCCGACGCGAGGTTGAGCCCGCGAACGCCCCTTGAAACACGACCACTGGGTCGAACATCAGACTCGTGAAATCGGATGGACTTTCCCGTCGCTGAGCCTAAAAAGACGTTTCGGGTTCCATCGGTTATCCGTGCTGCTATCAACTCGTCACCCGGTACCAGGCTTATAGCAATAATGCCTCCTGCTCTTGGCCTGGAAAATGCCATTAGATCCGTTTTTTTGATAAAACCGCTTCGTGTGGCCATTATAATGTGATACCCCGGCTCAAATTTCGGAACAGCAAGAACTGTTGTAAGTTTTTCATCATTACTCAGATTAAGAAGGTTGACAATCGCTTTGCCCCGACTGACACGGCCGGCTTGTGGAATGTCATAAACCTTACACCAGTATACCCGACCCTGATTTGTAAAAAAGAGGAAGGTATGGTGGGTAGACGCGACAAAAAGATCGGCGACAAAATCGTCATCTTTTACGCCCATGGCCATCTTCCCTTTTCCACCGCGCTGCTGTTTTTTGTAAAGCGTGATAGGATTCCGTTTGATATAGCCGGTTTTTGAAATCGTAACGACCATATCCTCCTCTACAATCATATCTTCAATGGTTATTTCTTTTGTAGATTCAACAATCTCGGTCCGGCGCTGATCACCAAACTCCTTTTGTAAATCTGAGAGTTCATCTTTAATAATATTCTCGACAATACGCTCGCTACCGAGAATTTCCTTGTACCAGGCGATATCTTTAATAATACTTTTATATTCTTCGATTATTTTTTCCTGCTCAAGGCCGGTGAGACGCTGTAGGCGCATATCAAGAATGGCCTGTGCTTGAATGTCCGTCAGGCCGAAATTCTTAACCAGCCCTGCTTTCGCTTCAGCGGGTGTTTTTGATTCGCGTATCAGAAAAACAACATCATCAAGATTTTCCAGCGCTGTTTTTAAGCCTTCAAGTATATGAGCACGCGCTTCAGCTTTTTTCAAATCATACCGGGTCCTCCGGATGATGATTTCTTTGCGGTGGAATATAAAATGTTCAAGAATTTCTTTTAAGGTAAGAAGTTTGGGTTGATTGTTCACCACGGCAAGAAAAATAATGCCGAAACTGTTCTCCATCTGTGTGTGTTTGTAAAGCTGGTTGACGACTACCCCGGCTATCTGATCTTTTTTCAGACCAATTGCAATTCGCATCCCTTCCCTGTCCGATTCGTCCCTTACGTAGCTGATACCGTCAATCCGTTTATCTTTCATCAATTCTGCGATTTTTTCGATCAGTTTCGCCTTATTGACCTGATAGGGAAGTTCTGTGACAACAATTGTCTCTCTTCCGGTTCTTTTGTCTATTTCGACGACCGCTCTGGCTCGAATCCGGATGATACCCCGACCGCTTCGATATGCTTCATAAATCCCATTGGTTCCGTATATAATACCGGCGGTGGGAAAATCAGGTCCTGGAATATGCCTGAGCAGATCTTTCCAGGCAAGACCAGGATTGTCGATGAGCGCCTTAATGGCTTCAACGATTTCAAACAGGTTATGAGGTGGAATATTGGTCGCCATACCAACAGCAATGCCGGCAGAACCGTTGATCAAAAGATTGGGTATTTTAGCCGGAAGTATGGTAGGTTCTATTAATGATTCGTCATAATTGGGTACAAAATCAACGGTCTCTTTATCCAAATCCTCAAGCATTTCCACCGTCAGCCGCATCATTCTAATTTCTGTATACCGCATTGCGGCCGCGGGATCTCCATCCACGGAACCAAAGTTTCCCTGCCCGTCTATCAGGGGATATCTTAACGAAAAATCCTGGGCCATTCGCACAATGGTGTCATAAACAGCAGTGTCACCATGGGGGTGATACTTACCGATAACATCACCGACAATTCGAGCAGATTTTTTATACGGCTTATTCCAGTCATTTTTTAGTTCCCTCATTGCAAACAAGATGCGTCGGTGGACAGGTTTGAGACCATCGCGGACTTCCGGCAGAGCTCGTCCGATAATCACGCTCATGGCATAATCGAGATACGATTTTTTCATCTCGCTTTCGATACTGATTTGAGGCAATTTCTCAGAAATATACATATTTTTACTCGGTTTCTGTTAAGGATTAAATTATAACCACTCCGTCTCCAAACGGCTCTTAATTATCAATTGAAGGATACCCTGCAGTCCCGCTAAAAAGGGATTTCCGTTGCACTCCAACAAGCGGTGGGAATGCCGATCGCTTTTTCCGGTTCAAGAAGTTGGTTTTCGTCTTCCGGTTGACAAGTCGGCGATTTAAAATGTAAATTAATTTCATCAACCCATAGGAGTTTATAGATTAAAGCAGCTTATGTGTCAAATAAAAGCATAACGGATAAAACGCTTTTTACACGTTTTCCAAACATGAATGGATTGACATTGAATTGAGGAATTACTAACCTTGACAAACTCGTAAAAAGTCTTTTGTGAGCGACATTTGAGCATTTGGGGAATCAGCGTTTCAAGCGGTGAAGCGTTAAAAATTTCAAACTGTTTGAGGCGCTTGCGCCGAGTTTTTGAAATTTAGCTTCACCGATGGGAACGCCCCCAAATGGTCACGGAGCGAGCAATATCGACTTTTTACGAAACCATCAAGTTTGTATTAAAGATTACGATTGTCAGAATGACGCTATATTTTTACCAGGAGAATTAAACCATGTCCAAAGATATCATCGGATCGGTAATGGTTTTGGGCGGCGGGATTGCCGGGATGCAATCTGCCCTGGATCTGGCTGATTCGGGATTTTATGTCCATCTTGTGGAAAAATCACCGGCCATCGGCGGCCTCATGTCGCAGTTGGACAAGACCTTTCCGACCAATGACTGTGCCATGTGAATTATTTCACCGAAACTGGTCGAGGTCGGCCGGCACATTAATATAGAGCTTCACACCCTGTCTGAAATTAAAGAAATTACCGGCGAGGCAGGAAATTTCAAGGTCACGCTAAACAAAGGCGCACGATATATCGATATCGACAAGTGCACGGCATGCGGGGATTGTACTGCTGTTTGCCCCGTGAGCCTTCCGAGCCTTTACGATGAGCGCCTTAAGGACAGAAAGGCTGTTTTTAAGCCGTATGCACAGGCTGTACCCGGAGCCTATTCCGTAGACAAAAGGGACCTTTCGCCCTGCACCAATGCCTGCCCGAACAGCGTCAACGCCCACGCATATGTGGCCCTGATTTCCCAGGGCAAATATCAGGAGGCGCTGGAGGTCATTACAAGAACATTGCCCCTTCCCGGCGTGCTCGGCCGGATTTGCCCCCACCCGTGTGAAACCGCGTGCAGAAGAGATGAGGTGGATGAACCGATCTCTATCTGCACCCTGAAACGTTTTGTGACGGACCAGGTGGATATCGATGACCTGCCCCTGGTCGATATCGAAACCAGGGACGAAAAAATAGCTGTCATCGGTGCTGGACCCGCCGGGTTGACGGCAGCCTATTTTCTGGCCAAAGACGGTTTCAAAGTAACCATTTTCGAGGCCCTTCCGGTGGCCGGCGGCATGCTCAGAGTCGGTATTCCGGATTATAGACTTCCACCGGAAGTACTTGAAAAAGAAATTAAATGGATCACCCGGCTCGGCGTTGAGATAAAATTCAACACCGCGCTGGGCCGCGATATCACCTTTGACGGTCTGCTCAGCGACGGATACAAAGCCGTTTATCTGGCCGTCGGCTGTCATGCCAACATGAAACTGAATATTCCCAACGAAGATACGGAAGGTGTTATCCCCGGGGTTAAATTTCTGAGAGATGTTTCACTTGGCGACCTTAAGGAAATCAAGGGGAATGTGGCCATCGTTGGCGGAGGGGATGTGGCCATCGATGCCGCAAGATCCGCGCTGCGCCTTGGGGCGGACAGCGTCAGCATCATATACAGACGGACCCGTGCAGAGATGCCGGCCCGTGAAGAGGAGATTGAAGATGCCCTTGAAGAAGGGATTAATATTCAGTTCCTTATGGCGCCCGTGGAAGTGGTGGAACGCGGCGGAAAAGCCGTGGGGCTCAAATGCATTAAAATGAAACTGGGCGACCCCGATGCATCGGGACGCCGGCGCCCGGTCCCTGTTGAGGGGAGTGAATTTGTTGTTGACACAGATGTCATCATACCGGCCATCGGGCAGAAGACCGACACCGCTTTTCTTAAGGATACAACGGACATTGAACTGGACCGCTGGAACAACATCAAAGTCGATCCCATCAGCTTCGAGACCACAAAAACCGGCGTATTTGCGGGCGGTGACGCGCAAACCGGCGCATCCATCGCCATAAAGGCCGTTTCTGCGGGACGGGAAGCCGCTATTTCAATACACAGATACTTGAATGGGGAGGATTTAAAAAAAGGACGGGAGCCATATGAGGCGCCTCAGGACAACTTCTATCCCTTCAAAAAGGACATCCAAAAGGTCGAACGGGCGAAAATGGCCAGGATTTCCATGGATGAAAGGAAAACGGGTTTCACGGAGGTCGAACTGGGCCTCAGTGAGGCGGCGGCGGTTGCCGATGCAAAAAGATGTCTGAACTGTATGGTCTGTTGCGAATGTTTGGAATGTGTCAAAGCCTGCAAGGCCGAAGCGCTGACAGTCGAAACCCATTCTCAGCAGGACGAGAGCATAGAGGTAGAGGTGGGATCGATCATACTGGCGCCGGGAGCTGACGTGTATGATCCTGGGGAGCACGACACGTACAATTACGGTAAGCATCCCAATATAGTGACGTCCATGGAGTTTGAGCGGATTCTGTCGGCATCTGGACCGTACGGGGGTCATTTGATACGGCCGTCGGACCATGTGGAGCCGAAGAAGATTGCCTGGCTCCAGTGTATCGGTTCCAGGGATGTGCACCTGGGTGCCAAGGGATACTGTTCGGGGGTGTGCTGTACATACGCCATAAAGGAAGCGATGCTGGCCAAGGATCACAGCAGCAACGGGTTGGACGCGGC
>JAWOIY010000062.1:0-22554 GCA_046484425.1 Desulfobacterales bacterium
TGGTTTCGTAAAAAGTCAATATTGCTCGCTCCGTGACCATTTGGGGGCGTTTCCATCGGTTCCGCTAAATTTCAAGAACTCGGCGCAAGCGCCTCAAACAGCTTGAAATTTTTAACGCTTCACCGCTTGAAACGCTGATTCCCCAAATGCTCAAATGTCGCTCACAAAAGACTTTTTACAAGTTTGTCAAGTTTTAAATCCGAATACGGCTATAAAGCTTTTGAAACAAAAAACCGAAAGGGCTTTTTTGATATAGATTTCAATTTCGTTCGATAACAGCAGATCCCCGCACTGTCAAGATGTATCCATCCGTCGACGATCCCGTCTTGATTAACCTGCTCGCTTAAAAAAAGTGTGTATTTCAGTCTCAAGCTCTTTTATCGGAATTTGATCCACAAAAGCATTTCCGATCTCGTTGAGCAGGACAAAATATATACGGTCTCCTTTTCGTTTTTTGTCCTTTTTCAGGGCATCGAAAACCCTTTTTTCTTCCGCATGAATACTGACTGGGAGTCCTATTTTCCGGAGCAGCGTTTTGATCCTTCCGGCATTATCAGCTGATAGATGGCCTCTTTTTACGGAAATCGCCGAAGCCATTACCATGCCGACACTAACAGCCTCGCCGTGAGGAACACCGGTTGTTTTTTCAAAGGCATGGCCGAATGTGTGCCCAAAATTGAGTTTACGACGCGCTCCTTTTTCCAATTCATCCTGGTTAACAATGGCGGATTTGATGACGATGGAATCATAAACCAGTTTTTCGATGACTTCAATGTCGAGGTCCAAGGCTTTCTGAGAATGTTTTTCGAGATACGCAAAAAAGCTCGCATCTTCGATGGCGCCATGCTTGACGATCTCCGCCATGCCGTTCAAGAGTTCTTTCTTAGGCAGTGTTTTCAAAAGATTCAGATCACAGATCACAAACTCGGGCTGGTTGAAAACCCCGACCATGTTTTTGTATCCCTTGAAATTAACACCGTTTTTGCCGCCGACGCTGGCATCCACCTGGGACAAAAGGGTGGAAGAGACAAATCCGAATCTCACACCGCGGAGATACGTTGAGGCCACAAAACCGGCAATATCACAGACAATGCCGCCGCCGATCCCAACAATGTACGTGGATCGATCGGCCTCGAATTCTACAAGTTTTTCGTAAATATCGCGGACCGTATCGAGTGTTTTTATCTCTTCGCCGGTTTGCAGGGTGATCAAGGGGTGGGGCGGGAAGTGATTCTCATAATATTGCTTAACATTTTTGTCGGTGATTAACACCACATTTTTCGATGGAATGTATTTTCTCAAATTCCGGAGGGTTTCGCCGACGTGTATGAAGGAATCACCTTTACTGCCGTGAATTTCGAGGGTTTTCATCCAAAGCTCCTGTCTGGTCCGTTTTCGCTCGTTTAGGGAATTATCTTTTATTACCAAAATGCGTGAAAAGGGCAACAATAAATCGAGGCCGCCTTTCCACAACTGCCTATTTATCCGGTATCAAAAAGGGAAGTTTGAAGGGAGCTAATGTTTTAAAAGGTTATGCAAACTGGAAAAACAGTTCTTGACAGACATGAAATTATAAAGTAGAAAAACATAAAATTATCTCGTTAGGACGTCAATTGATGAAAAAACGTTGTATTTTAAAAACATATAATTCGTTTGGCCGCTTCTTTTTTAGCTTTAGAAGCGTCCATCCGGATCAATAACGCTTCAGTTTAAGACACCCCGGATGGACCAAAACGGTCTGTCCGGGGTTATTTATTTAAAAGCCCCGGGAATCTAATCTCGGGGCTTTTTTTATGTATCATCTAAAAGGAGGAATACCATGATTCTTGTGCTGGAAAAGGAGATCACCCAGGATCAGAAGAGCAATATCCGGAGTATCCTGTTCAGGGAGGGGTATATTGTTCGTGAACTGTCTGAGGCCGGTCAGAACATCATCGGGGCAATTGGAAAAGGAAATAAAGAGACCGGTTTTTTTGAGACCCTTCCAGGCGTTGCCAGGGTGATACCGATTTCGACATCTTTTAAACTGGTCAGCCGGCAGCTGCATACCGAAGATACCCGGGTACAGGTCGGTAATGTGGTTGTGGGCGGAGAGCGCATTACCGTTATCGCAGGACCGTGTGCGGTGGAGAGCAGGGATCAGGCTTTGACCATTGCCAGAGAGGTCAAAAGATACGGTGCCGTTCTATTTCGCGGCGGAGCGTTTAAGCCCAGAACTTCTCCATATTCGTTTCAGGGACTCCAGGAAGAGGGACTTAAAATTCTGGCCGAAGTGAGGGAGCTAACCGGCCTGGGTGTTGTAACCGAAATTACCTCTCCGGCCCAAGCAGACATGATGATGAAGTATATCGACGTTGTCCAGGTGGGGGCACGGAACATGCAGAATTTTGAGCTGTTAAAATGTGTCGGACGCATCGGAAAACCGGTGGTGCTCAAACGGGGAATGTCGTCTACCATCGAGGAATGGCTGATGTCCGCCGAGTATATCCTTTCGGAGGGCAATGACAAGGTCATTTTGTGTGAGCGGGGAATACGAACCTTTGAGCCCTATACGCGCAATACCCTCGACCTTTCCGCCATTCCCGTACTCAAAACACTTACCCATCTGCCGGTGATTATCGACCCCAGTCATGCGACCGGTATCCGGGAAAAAGTCAGTCCCATGGCCCGTGCAGCAATCGCCGCCGGTGCGGACGGATTGATGATCGAGGTGCATCACAATCCGGACCAGGCCCTTTCCGACGGTCCGCAGAGTCTTTATCCGAAACAGTTCGGCCAACTGATGCGAGATCTTTATGTTATTTCACCGGTTGTTGGAAAACAGATTGATTTTGACTATCTGGAAAAGGCCAAGGCCGTTGATCATTTAAGTCGAACCAACGGTACGGGAATTCAGAAGGCTGCTTTTTTGGGGGAAATTGGAACATTCAGTCATAAGGCATGTACACAGTATTTTGGAACACAAGTGGCCGGTGTACCTACGCCGTCATTTAAGGCGATTTTTGAGGCCGTAAAGACCGGAAAGGCCGATTTCGGCGTGATACCGCTGGAGAATTCCCTCACAGGGAGCATACATGAGAACTATGATTTCCTGTTGAACTATGATTTACGGATCGTTGGCGAAATCACGCTTCGGATCATCCACCATTTGATCGGGGCCCCCGGGACAGGCATTGATAATATCAGACGGGTCTTTTCCCCGCCGCTGATCTTTCAGCAATGCCGCCAGTTTTTAGAGCAGCATCCGGACTGGGAGCTGGTTCCGGTTAAGGACACCGCATGGGCGGTAAAAACGATCGGCGAATCAAAAAGTCCGGCTGATGCGGCCATTGCCGGCAAAGAGGCTGCTGATATTCACGGGATGGCGGTCATCGAGGAAGGGATCGAGACCAATCCTCGAAACTTCACGCGTTTTGTGGTCATTGCGCATGATTCCATCGAAAAAGGACCTCGGAATAAGTCGTCTCTCATCTTTTCAACGGGAAATCAGCCCGGGGCGCTTTACGAAGTTCTCAAAATATACGCCGAGAACGGTATCAACATGGTGAAACTGGAATCACGTCCCATTCATGGAAAACCCTGGGAGTATATGTTTTATGTCGATATCGAGGCGGATGTTGAGTCGGAATCCTTCAGGCCGGTGCTCGACCTGTTGAAAGAAAAAACCGACTATCTAAAAATTTTGGGCAGTTACTAAAGGCAAAAAAAATGAATGGTGGCGAATTGGAGTCCGATGTTGACAAGTCATACTCCGGGGGTTAAGATAAAAAAAACTGAAAGGATGATTTTATTAATAACCATCGACGAAAGGAGAAAGGCATGTTACGAAAAGCGACGTATAAACTGCGCGTTACACGAAGAGAATCTCTTAATGTCCATGATGAGTTTGACCATCAGCTCATGCTGGTCGAGCTGGAAGGCCGGCCGCTTCATTATGAAGTCGGCGTTGCCGGAGAATTCGTTTCACGTCGAAGTGTTAATTTCCATGACCGTACTGCCGGAAGCGGCTATATGGAAGGATATGCCGTTACCAATTTTCAGTATGGCTCGGTTTACAGCAAGTTTAAAGGCAATCGCGACGGGAAAAGCAAGCTCACCAATGGTACGTGGGAAACCTATAAAGGAACGGGAAAACTGGACAACATCAAAGGCAAGGGCACGTTTAAGGTGACCTCAGGGGATGTACCCGGCGAATTCGTTCTGGAAATGGAAGGCAAGTATGAGCTCTGATTAAAAAAGATACTGAATTTGATTTTGAAAATCGATAAAGCCGGACTAATCTCCGGCTTTTTTTATGGCCATGTGTTCCTGAGCAAGCTCGATATAGTGTTCGGCGGTTTTTTTACGTTTTTTGACGGTTGTTTCCGGAAGTTCTTTTTTCAATTCTGCAGGAATGCCGGCCACAAGATGGTAAGGTCCGACCACCTGGCCGTGTTTAACCACAGAGCCCGCGGCGACCACAGACCCGGTTTTGATCCAGGCATCACTGAGGACAACCGAATTAATGCCGATGAGGCAGAAATCCTCTATGATGCATCCGTGTACAACGGCATTATGTCCCACCGTCACGTTATCTCCGATGACTGCGGGTTTATCATCATCCGTATGTATGGTGCAGTTGTCCTGGATATTGGTGCTCTTTCCGACGGTGATCGGCGCCAGATCCCCTCTTAACACGGTTCCGTACCAGATACTGGCATTGTCTTGTATTTCAACATCCCCAATGACCATCGCCGTCGGCGCAATAAAGACATTTTTTCCGATGGTCGGTTTTCGGTTTTTGTATTCGAGTATCATGGTCTTATTTCCTAACGATATTCCATTTTATTTTTCGTGTTTTTGAAATTTCGCGCCTTCGTGATAATTTTTTTTGTACCTGAAGCGGAAATGTATTCAAGAGATTAAAGTGTTATAGGTCTGTTTTAAAGCTTTCCGTCATTCCTGCGTATTTTTTTCGTAGCCCGGGCTTTTCTATCTTTCCGGTGGGATTGCGTGGGACATCGTCAAAAATAATCCTTCGCGGCCTTTTGTATCTGGGAAGCGCCTGGCAATACGCATCGATTTCTTCTTTGGCGAGATCCTGACCCGCCCTTACCTGAATCACGGCTGTGGCGATTTCTCCCAACCGAAGGCTGGGCAGACCGATTACCGCTACATCGTGGATTTTGGGATGCGCCTGCAGAAAATCTTCAATTTCAACCGGATAAATGTTTTCTCCGCCGGTGATGATGACGTCTTTTTTTCGGTCAACCAGCCATATGAAGCCGTCTTCGTCCTGCCGGGCGATGTCTCCGGTCAGCAACCATTCATCGACCAGGACCTCCCGGGTGGATTCGGGGTTTTTATAATATTCCTTCATCACTCCGGGCCCTTTGACAATCAACTCGCCGGGCTGTCCCTGGGCAACAGGATTTAACCGGTCATCAACAATCTTTATTTCCCAGTCAAAACCCGGCAATCCTATGGCACCGACCTTATGCATGTTTTCCATTCCCAGATGAACACATCCCGGTCCTGTGCATTCGGTCAGACCATAGTTGGTGTCGTACTGGTGATGGGGGAAAACCCTTTTCCATTCCTTAATCAGCGCAGGGGGGACAGGCTGGGCCCCGATATGCATCAGCCGCCACTGATCCAGGTTATAGTCATTAAGTTTGATTTCGCCGCTCTGGATCGCAAAAAGGATATCGAGCGCCCAGGGGACCAACAGCCAGACCACCGTCACCTTTTCTTCGGATATGGCTTCTATAATCCATTTGGGTTCGACGCCTTTGAGGATGACACTTCGAGCGCCGACAATGAAGTTCCCGAACCAGTGCATCTTGGCTCCGGTGTGGTACAGCGGCGGAATACAAAGGAAGTTGTCCTCATGGGTTTGTTGGTGGTGGAGGTTTTCCAAAAAGCATGAAAATTCGAGATTTCTGTGGGTCAAAAGGGTTGCTTTGGGCATGCCTGTCGTGCCGGAAGTAAAATACAGGGCTGCTTCATCCGTGATATTGATGTCAATTTTTGGATCCGTGGGGGGATAGGCTTCAAAAATGTTTTGATATGATTCCGCATAAGCGGGTTTAATTTCCTCCGGCCCCGCAAATATATACGTTTTAACGAAATGATCCAGGTATTCTTTAATTGCGTTGATGCGCTCGATAAATTCTTCACCAAAGATAAAGACCTTGGCTCCGGCGATTTCGGCACAGTGCCGGATGGTTTTTGCCTCAAAACGAAAGTTAAGAGGGACAGCCCAGGCTCCGGTGCGAAGGATGCCGAAATAGATGGGGAGCCATTCGATACAGTTGGTCATCAAATGAACGACACGGTCCCCTTTTTTAATTCCCCGGGAGATGAGACACTGGGCTACCTGATTGGCCTGATCGTCGAATTCCTTCCACGTGATTTCCTGACGCCTGTTTTTTGCGGGCTCCCTTTCGATAAGCGCCGTTTCAGGTCCATACATGCGCGCATTTCGAGCCAGTATCTCAGTGATCAGCATACACATTCCTTTCAAGGCATAAATTTTATTCGAGTGGATATCAAACACGTATTATTTGGTCAAGATTCTTTACCAATTCTTTTCTTCGATCAATACTGCGGATGTCCTTGTCAGTTCTTGACACAAACCTATTCCCATTATAAGTAAATTTTTACAATATAAACTCCACGATCCCTCAAAGATATGCTTTTATAAAGGGTCGGCAAAGTGCCTTCCAGTTTGCTTGAATGCACATTTGGAGGACTTCATCAAATGATCCGCTCTAATTGGTGCTTACCTCGAACCATGCCGGATTTATTTTCCGATAATCAATTTGTTTATGAAGGGCTACAGTTTTAAAAGGGGATTAGTTTTATTAACCACAATACCAAGGAGTTGTCGCCATGGATGAAAAAGGAAACGAAACCATAAACCATGCGGACGGTTGCAAGGGTTGTAAGGCGGTCAACCGGAGAGATTTTCTGAAAGTTACCGCAGCCGCAGGTGTCGCCGGTCTGATGCTCGACGGGAAAGAAGTTTTTGCCTCAGAAAGCAAAAAAAACCAGTCAAAATCCAAGCCAAAAGCACCTGAAGGTTTTACACCGGATCCCATCACCGAAAAACTGATTGATCATGCCCACAAACAAAACATTGATCTGGTCTGGGACAGAAGGGCGCATTGTGAGTTCTCTGAAGAAGGAAACGGCGGCATCGCAGGGGTGTGTTGCTTTCATTGCAATATGGGGCCGTGCACTCTGGGCGAAGCTATGGGATACGAATACGGCGCCTGCGGTGCAACTGCGGACACCATTGTTGCCCGAGGGCTGGTAGGGCGTGTGACCGGCGGAGCTTCATCGCATGTCGAACATGCTCGGGCCGTGGCCAAAACTCTGAAGGGCGTGGCAACCGGTGAAATCAAAGCATATGAAATCAGAGACCAGGCAAAACTGGATGCGCTTTATAAAGGCCTCGGGTGTAATGGAAAAAACAAGGCCCTTGCTGTTGCCGAAACCTGCCTGTCCGATCTCGGGAAGGATGAGGGTGTTCCGGCGTGGCTGAGGTTCAAGGCCAATGCGGAAAGACAGGCAACATGGAAAAAACTGGGGATTTTGCCCACCGGCGCCGGAGCGGAGATCAGCCAGGCCTGCCACAGGACCCATATGGGGGTTGATGCCGATATGGTGCATCTTGCGACCGATGTTTTGAAACTGGGGCTGGTTGACGGCTATTGCGGGCTTCATCCGGCAACGGACATGCAGGATGTTTTGTTCGGAACCCCGAAACTGGTTTCCAGTCTTGCCAATTTGAGCGTTATTGATAAAGAGAAAATCAATATCATTGTTCACGGCCATGAGCCGATTCTTTCTGAAAAAATTGTTGAAGCTGCGGGAAAATATCCGTCTCCGCCGCGACCGATCAATGTAATCGGCATATGCTGTACCGGTAATGAGGTGCTGATGCGAAAAGGTGTCCCCCTTGCCGGGAGTATGGTACAACAGGAGCTTGCCATTGTGACCGGAGCGGTGGAAGCCATGATCGTCGATGTTCAGTGCATTATGCCGAACATTCAGCGTGTCGCTCAGCACTTTCACACGAAAATCATTACCACCAACCCTCAGGCCAGAATAACGGGAGCGACGCATATTGAATTTGAACCTGAGAAAGCGGATGAAATTGCACAAAAGATTATGAAAACAGCCGTAGACAATTACCAGCGACGCAAACAGAACAAGGTAATGATTCCGGACCATCCGCCGGCAAAGATTATGGCCGGTTTTTCGGTTGAACAGATTATCGGGGCGTTATCAAAGGTGAATGCTGCCGATCCTCTTAAACCGTTGATCGACAACATCGTTGCCAATAATATCAGAGGGATCGTGGCCATTGTCGGATGCGTCACCCCCTGGGATCATTATGGTTACCGTCATCTTGTGCTGACAAAGGCGCTTCTTGCACAGAATGTACTTGTTGTCGGGACAGGATGCTGGGCCCATGTTGCAGGGCAGCGGGGCCTTCTCGAGCCCAACCCGGATTACCCTGGCGTCGGTGACGGACTCAAAGCGGTTCTGAAGGCTGTTGCCAAGGCCAACGGCGTGCCAGCGCTTCCGCCCTGCTGGCATATGGGTTCGTGTGTGGACAACTCGCGAATAGAAGATGTTCTCAACGCCGTAGCGGGTTATCTCAAGGTGAAAATCAGCGATTTGCCGGTTGCGGCATCTGCTCCGGAATTTATCACGGAAAAGGCCGTATCCATCGGTACATGGGCAGTGAACCTTGGCGCCATGACCCATATCGGCGGACAACCGTATGTTTCCGGCAGTGAAAACATGGTTAAACTCCTGACCGACGGTGTGGAAGGTCTGGTGGGCGGAAAATTTTATGTTGAGACAGATCCCAACAGGGCTGCTGAAACCATCCTTGCACACATCAATGCCAAGCGGAAAAAGCTGAGTCTGCCGGTATGAGAAGAAGAATGACATCCGATATCCGGACCCTTGACAGCATTGCCTGCCAAGCGTTCGGATAAGATAACATCTTTATGTTTGAAACGTGTAAAACCCGAAGCGATGGCGGCACATGACTGGAGCCAAAAAGGACAATATCGATATGGGACGGTTGAAACTACTTGTGTCAGGCCGTTCGCAGCACACCCGGGCCCGGGCAAAGGACAGGTTGTTCACGGCGATGATGACCCAGGTGCTGAACCACCATGGATACCGTGTCGATCGCATTCTCAACGCAGATCCTTCCGAATTGGAAATGGAGATCGAGGGGAAACACAGGGAAACGGGTATTCCGGTTTATGCGGTCTCCAGGTTTGACGAAAAAGTTCTGTCGGAACGCGATCTTCAGGCTTTTTTCGGCAGGTATATGATAAAATGGCATGAAGATAAACGGTGTCATGGCCTCCTTATCGCCATTCCCGGTTTTGACGATGCGGCCAGAGAATTTTATCAGGAATATATCGAGAAAAATGACCATGTGACGACATTTTTATTCGAGGAAGACGCCGTTCTGAAAGCAATTTCAGAAGTCCCGGAAACAGTGAGACCTGAACAGGCTGCCGGCCGGAGAACCCCGGGTACGGCCGACCCGGGTCAGAGCATTCTCCTTTATACGGAAAAGGGTACATTCTGGGCCCTTCCCATCATCCGCCACGTGGACGACCCGCCGGATAGAATTGCACTTTTTGACGGCAAAGGCTCGCCGGTATCGGATCAATCCATCGTCGGTTATTTGACGAAGTTGTATCCTCCCCTTGCAAATTTTAAAAACATTTTTGCGGACAGAAGCGTTCCCCTTCAGCCGGGTCTCTTTCAGGAGTCGGATAGAATCGTTGAAGTGAAAGGAAGTCCCGCCTGTTTTGATTATAAATTCCCCGCCTCACCAGGACATTTTGTGGGGAGAAGATCTTTTTTAAGTGAGCTGGATTCATTTGTAAATCAAGTCATCGATAAGCGGACCGCACAGCGCGGAATTATCATCGAGGCACCGACGGGATGGGGGAAAAGCTCCATAGTGCTGGCGGGTGTTGAATATTTGCAGAAGATGGGGCACTTCGCTGTTGCCGTTGATTGTCGAACAGCATCATCAACAACGTTCATTCCGCGTGTCATAGAATATATCATGGACAAATTGGATGATGTTGATGAAAGGATCGTCGAAACGGAACAGCCTAAACCGGTGAAGACGTTTGGCAGCGCTGTCCGGTCGATGCTCGAGATGGGTCGCATCCTTGAATCCCGGACCAAACTCATGCTCATTTTTTTCGATCAGTTTGAAAATAACTTCTTTTTACCGGATGTGGTGAAACAGATAAACGATCTTTTCCTGAAAATAGTCGAAAAACAAACACATATTGTTCTGGGTTTCTCGTGGGATAAAGATCTTGTTTTATCGAGCCCGGCATTTTCTGAAGAACGATTTGAAGTTTTTTTAAGAAACAGCAAAAAAATGGTCTTGCCCGGTTTTTCCGGAGCTGAAACGGAAACGTTTTTAAAAAAGCTCGGCAAAGAATTGGACGAGCCCTTGACAAAAGATCTTCGTTCTTTTCTTATAAAATTTTCAAGAGGGTATCCCTGGCTGCTCAAAGCCCTGTGCTTCCATGTTAAGGTTGCGCGTCAATCCGGTATCCCACAACCGGATATCCCGGAGATTCTTCTGTGCATTGAAGAACTCTTCCAGCAGGAATTGCAGGATCTCACCGACACAGAGCAAACCACATTACACCAAATCGCGAAGTTTATCCCCGGACGTCCGGGGGAGTCCTATGAACAATTTGATCCTCAGGCCATTCAAAGTTTGGTCAATCAGGGGATGGTGAATAGAATCGGTAATACGTTTGACGTTTCATGGAATATTTTCAAGGATTATTTGAATACGGGCCATTTGCCGTTTCGTAGCCAGTATCTCCTTGATGCGTCGGTCGGCCAGATCACCCATGGGGTAACGATTCTTCATGCTGCCGGCGGCATTCTTGACATTCCCGAATTTAGGAGACTGACCGAGCTGTCCGGACAAGGGTTTTATGACGTCGCAAAGGATTTGGATCTGCTTTCACTTGTGAGATTTAGTAGTGGCAGGGTTTTTCTGCAACTCAATATGTCTGATGTCAGGCGTGACACGATGAGGATGTTGAGAAATCACCTGCGAGTCCGGTTTCCCAGAAATCGTCCAATTTCTGAGATCTTAAAAACCCTCAAAGATAAACATGCATTGGCGCTGGTTGAAATCTCCGCAATTCTTGAGACCTTGTTCCCTTTTACTAAAATAACCCAATATGCCTGGTCAAAATACGCACGTATCCTGGTCCAGTGGCTGGATGCGGCCGACCTGGCGCTGTTTGACAAAAAAAATAGAAAGCTTGTATACTTTGATCCGGCTACAGAAATTCGTGTCCGCAACCTTGTTTTCCCGAAAAGACGGGGAAGCAAAACCCCCAGGATTCAATACGCTTCTATTGAAAACATGGCCATTCGACTTGTTCATGCCCTTCAAGGGGATGGCAGCTTGGATTGGACCGGGCTTAACAAAAATACGGTCTTCAGATCCCTGTCCACGCTGGAAGACCTGGGTTTCATTCTCAGAAAGATGCCGTTAATAAAGGTATTGCCAAGGGCACTATCATTTGTCGAAAATCCGGATAAGCGCTCATTTTTATTTGCAGAAGGCGCTTTGCAGTTGACTTCATTTTCTATCTTCTTGGAAATCCTTCAATCCAAACAGTTAAAGGGGAGCACCCTTTTAGAGCTTGGTCTTGAACTTAAAAAGAAGCTGGGTGAGAACTGGAAAAAAAGCACCTCGGAAATCATCGCCAAGATTATGCTGGATTGGGCGCGCCATACAAATCTTGCGCCTGGAGTCTTCGCCAAAATTCGAAAGGGGCCGATAAAAGGCTGGAAAAAGAAGGAAGACCGTCAGATGACGCTTTTTTAAAACATTTATATTTCCGTAAAAAACCACGTGCCCCTTTAACCCCAGTAAAGGAGGGTCAGCGTAGAAAATGCTTCTTTTCGATGGGACATATCGCTTGCAAAGGCGGGGAGATTCACGTTCAGAGAATGCAAGTTCGCCGGCCTGCTCCTGGCGATTAAGACTGTTCGATTTTTCGATAAACCACCCGGATGTGAAGCACCTCAGACCTTATGTTGTTGTTGCAACCCAAACCGGAGAGGGTATATTTAAAACGACCTGCGCCGAAAGTCTTGGCAACCGGATATGCAGGGACTTTGATCTGAAAATCGATAACGTCCTCTGGATTGAACATTATCCGGATGAGCAGGCTCTATATGTCGCCATATTTAAACCCAAGTCGTATTTTGGGAATGAAATAATTTATACCGTTGATTGGCGGCCTGTTAGACCCAATGAACTTCTGGCGATTCAGCCCTTTGTCCCGGAAACCGAAAATATCCGGTGTCCATAAACCCTCCTTTATCCTTCCGCCCCATTTTCGTCCAAGCCAATTGGCAGAGAGAAACCCCCGCATTGCGGGAGTCAGAGTTCAATGAATCTGAATGAAGAATTTCTGCAAGAGTTTGAAGTGAACTAAAGTTTAAAGTGAGCTAAAGTTAATGAATTCTGTCAATTATATAAAATAAGCGGAGCGAAGCGACACCATAACTTCCCCGATAAACACGGGATAAATATGCATTTTAGATCACTTTAGACACTTTTAACTTGAACGGCTTTAAGTAATACAGCCCCTTTCAGTGATATAACAAAGCCGTGTCCTCACTTGCCTGGATCGGGATTTAAGATAGGTCCGGATTTTTTACTTGCAAGTTTTTATATCGGTTGTGCGATTTATGTTCCGACGAGTGGGCATCAATGATGTGTTTCATCTTGCTTTAAAAGAAGATAATGGATACTATGTATCCAGAAAACAGGGTAGAATCAACCCGATGGGTAAAAATTATCCATATTGATGAGAGGTTTGAAGGGTCTATAAAAGGATACAATGGATCAAGGGGAACCAAATTAAATCAAGAATAATCCTTGCCGGTAAGTTCCGCTCATTGGGGCGAGGAGGATTCAATCCTTTTTCCTAAATTGTGGCATTGGATTTGCTTAGAACATATGATTATGTTGAATAAAATCAAAAACAGCCGATTCTGGACAGGCGTGCCGCCAAGAATAGTTATCGGCGCGGTGGTCGTTTTGTTCCCGATTTTTGCCTTTATGACCATTCAGAGTATTAACCGGCAAAATCAGAATAACTCACGACTTCTGCTCGAAAAAGGAGCGGCTTTGATCCGGTCTTTTGAAGCAGGCACACGGACGGGAATGGGATTGACCTCGACCGAGTTTCAACTTCAAAAGCTTCTTACAGAGACGGCCCAGCAGTCCGATATTCGTTATCTTTTGGTCGTTGATGCAAGCGGAACCATTCTTGCCCATAATAACCCTAAGTATATCGGTCAAAAACATGGAAAAGATTTAGATCTCCAAAAAATCTCACAATCCAGGAAGATTTTCTGGCAAATCGCTCGCAGCCCTAACGGAAAGAAAATATTTGAGGTTTTTAGTAAATTTTCTCCCATTGAAGGAGGCGCTGGCATGGGTCGCGGCCGCATGATGTTGCACATGTGGTTCCAGCGCGGGATGAATGAAAGGATTGATATTTTTCCTTCAGAACCGATCATTTTCGTTGGGCTTGACATGACGTCGATAGAAGACGCTATTCGGTCGGATACCCGGCATGCTGTTATTATGGGAATCATCCTTCTTTTAATTGGATTTGCCGGCATCATGCTGCTCTTTCTATCGCAGAGCTACCGGGTTACAAAGACATCTCTTTCCAGAATAAAGGCGTTCTCAGACAACCTGGTGGTGAATATGCCCATCGGCCTTGTTGCCCTGGACGACAATCAAAAGATTACCTCTTTAAACAATGTGGCTGGATCTGTTTTAAAGCTGTCACCCGAAGAAGTGACCGGAGATGATGCCGGGAAGGTACTACCGGTCGAGCTGTGGCAACTGCTTGAAAACCTGGACGCGGAAAAAGGGGTTGTGGAAAAAGAGATCGACTGTACCGTACGGGAAGGGGCAATGATTCCCTTGGAAGTCAGCGCCACGCTGCTCCAAGATGAAGACGGAACCTTTCTTGGACATGTCGTTTTATTTAAAGATCTCAGTGAAGTCCGAGCTTTGAGAAAAGAGATTGCAAGGAGTCAGCGCCTTGCGTCGGTCGGTCGGCTGGCTGCCGGTGTTTCTCATGAAATCCGCAATCCTTTGAGTTCAATCAAGGGTTTTGCGACCTATTTCAAAGAAAGATATCATGATGTACCTGAAAATCAACAGATCTCGAACCTCATGATTCAGGAGGTCGACCGGTTGAACAGAGTGGTTGGCCAGCTCCATGAGTTTGCCAGACCCATAGACATTTCGAGAAGATCGATTCAAATTAAAGGATTTTTGGAGGACTCTCTCAAACTGATTGAAAGACAGGCATCGAAATCAAACATAAGCATTAAAACCGACTATGATCCTGAAATAAAAGAAGTTTTTATCGATCCGGACAGAATCAACCAGGTCCTTCTGAACCTTTATCTGAATGCCATTGAATCCATGGATCATGGCGGGATCCTGACCGTCAGGCTTGTCAAGAATGAGAACAAGAACGGGATAGAGATCAAAATTAAAGATACCGGAACAGGTATTACGGACGCGGATATTGGTCATATCTTTGATCCTTATTTTACAACAAAACCATCCGGCACCGGTCTTGGGCTGGCCATCGTTCATAATATCATGGAGGCCCATGGCGGCGACATCAAAATTGAGAGTCATTTGGGACAAGGAACGGATGTTGCCATCTTTCTGCCCCATGTTGAAACAAGAGATGAGACGAGCGCTCCGCGGCAGGAGGTTTAAGGTTGGAGGTCGGCGGCAGGGGATGCGCATTTTATTTGGTTTCAAAAGCCCAAACGATTATGGGATAAGCAATGACACAAAAAAAGACAGTACTGGTCGTTGACGACGACGACACCCATCGCACCATGCTGAAAACACTTGTCGGAGGGTGGGGGTATGATATTGTTGAAGCGGATGACGGTTCAACAGCCATTGAAATGGTTCAGGAACGCCCCTTTGATCTTGTTTTGATGGATGTCAGAATGCTGAAGGTTTCAGGTCTTGAGGCGCTGGAACGGATCAAAGCGTTTAATCCTGCCATTCCGGTAACCATCATGACGGCGTATTCTTCGGTCGAGACGGCAATTGAGGCGCTGAAAAAAGGAGCATATGATTATCTGACAAAACCGCTCGATTTCGACAAGTTGCATCTGACAATCGAAAGAGCAATGGAACACGTCCGACTTAAAGAAGAAAATCGTATCCTGAAAGAAAACCTGGGTAAGCATTTTGACATGCAGAATATCATCGGACGAAGCCCCGCCATGATAAGCCTGCTGGAAACAGTGGCCCATGTCGCTCCGTCTGAAGCCACGGTAATGATTACCGGTGAGTCCGGAACAGGTAAAGAGTTGATTGCCGGGGTGATTCATTATAACAGCCCGAGAAAAGACGGCCCTTTTGTAAAGATCAATTGTGCCGCCATTACGGAGACGCTTCTGGAATCCGAGCTTTTTGGACATGAAAAAGGAGCGTTTACAGGTGCCGAACGCAGAAAAGAAGGGCGTTTTTATCAGGCGCACAAAGGGAGCCTTTTTCTTGACGAGGTGAGCGAAATGCCGCTTGCCATGCAGGTTAAGCTTTTGCGTGTGCTACAGGAAAGAGAGCTTACCCGTGTCGGCGGTGAAAAGGTCATACCAGTGGATGTCCGGGTCATTGCCGCCACAAACAAGGATCTTGTTGATCTAAGAAACAAGGGGCTTTTCCGTGAAGATCTGTTTTATCGGTTGAACGTTGTCAGTCTGGAAATTCCACCATTGAAGAAGAGAAGAGATGATATTCCGCTGCTTGCCCAGCATTTCTTGAAGATGTTTTCCGAAAAGAACAATAAGGAAATAAAAGGGTTTACACCCAGGGCAATGGACCTGCTTATCCGGTATGACTGGCCCGGCAATGTTCGTGAACTGATGAATGCCGTCGAAAGAGGGGTTGTACTGGCCCGCACGGAATATCTTGACGATCAGGATTTTGCCATTATACAGCCGATGCTGCAACAACCTGTTGAAACATTGTCTTATGTTGACCATACCATGCCCCTTGAGGCGATGGAAAAAGCAGCTATATTGCAAATGCTGGAATTTGTGGACGGCAATAAGAGTGAAGCGGCGAGGCGCCTGGGGATTACCAGGAAAACCCTTCACAAAAAACTTAAAAAGTATGGAGTGATGGACTAAGCGGTTTGGATTTTAATTGTGGTTTTTTCGGATGAGGAGATTTGCTGATGAAGTTTAAACTATCGTGGGTTGTTTTTTTGCTTTTTTTCTTTTTCTGTGGACAGACGGTATTGGGCGGTAATTTGCCTTCTGAAACAGCATCGACCCCGGATGATTCGAGTTTAACTCTGGACGAGATTATGGATAGGGTTGAAAAGCATTATGCTGGCTCTGGCTTTTCTGCAGATTTTTATCAAACTTCGACCATAAAGGCTATGGAAATAACAGACAGTGCATCCGGAAAAGCTTTTTTCAAGCGCCCCGGAAAAATGAGATGGGAGTATGAAACGCCTGACCGCCAAATGATTATAACGGACAGCAGTACGCTTTGGGTATTCAGACCCGAAGACAACCAGGTAATGATCGGGAAAGCGCCTTCTTTTTTTAAAGATGGTAAAGGGTTCAGTTTCCTTGCCGATATGAAGGTGATAAAGCAAAAATTCAATATTGGTCTTGAAACAGAGCCCAAAGATGATTCGTTCACACTCAAGCTTTTACCCAAAGAAAAAACATACGATTTGGTGGAAATCTATCTGGGGATTTCAAAAAAGACTTTCGATATTGTCAGAATTGTAACCTATAATTCATACGGTGATGAAACCCGGATCGTGTTTAACAGTATTCAGTTTAAACAGGAACTCGATGACGGTATGTTTGTATTTAGCGTACCTGAGGGTATCGAGGTTCTGTCCCTTGATGAACAGTAAGAAGTTAAGGGTTAATTTCCAAAGCATACAAACAATCTTGAAACGTATAATTTTCGTGTTTTTGTGACCGGTTATATTTTTTGTAAGCGTTTAGCCTTTTGAAAATGAATCGCTTTCTAAAAACAGGTTTGTTTCAAAATTTAAACAGTTACTATTTTTTGATGGAAGAGGAACTGCAGGATGAAAGAAAAGATTAGGAGTTTGCTGAAAAAAAGAAACGCCGTTATGCTTTCGCATAATTACCAGCCTCCGGAAATTCAGGATTTGGCGGACCTTTGCGGTGATTCACTGGAGCTGAGTATCAAGGCCGCCCAGACCGATGCCGAAGTCATCGTCTTTTGCGGTGTTCATTTTATGGCCGAAACCGCTTCAATTCTATCACCGGACAAGACCGTGCTCCTTCCTCGCAAAGATGCGGGATGTTTGATGGCCGATATGATCGAGCCGGAGGGGCTTCAGGCCATGATAGACAGGCTTCCCCCGATGCCGGTGGTGACATATGTCAATTCAACCGCAGCAGTGAAGGCGCTTTCCACCATTTGCTGTACATCCGCCAATGCCGTCGATGTTGTCAGCAGCCTTGATGCCGATGAGGTGCTCATGACACCGGACCGGAATCTCGCCCTGTACACCGCATCACAGACCAAAAAGAAAATACACACCTGGGACGGGTATTGCCCGACCCATGATCGACTCAAGCCCGCAGATGTTCATAACGCCAGAAAGGCGTATCCGGACGCCGTCTTTATGGCCCATCCCGAATGTCGACCGGAAGTTCTCGAACTGGCGGATGTGATTCGCAGTACTTCGGGCATGATCCGGCATGCGAGAGAATCTAAAAGTTCCTCTTTTATCGTGGGGACGGAGGTCGGGTTGATTTATCCCTTGAAAAAAGCCAATCCTGAAAAAGCGTTTTATCCGGCTTCAACCAAGATGCTGTGTAAAAACATGAAAAAGATCTCACTTGAAGATGTTGCCAGAAGTCTCGAATTGATGGAAGGTGAGGTAAAGGTCCCCGAACATATCCGGAAACCGGCATTTACGGCGGTTCAAAGGATGATTGATTTGTCCCTTTCGAAATAAGAATTTTCTGAGATACCTGAAAATGATAATCAAACATATCATATTGACAGGGGATGGTGTCTTGGTTAATCTGTATGGATAAAACCTTAAGTACCCTTTTTTGCCGGATTTCTGCATCAGATGGTGCATCCTGCTGAAGGCAAGATTTCATATTAAACGACAGGGTCGTATTTTTCACTGGTTCTATCCCTGAATTTGAGCCCCCCATTTTTATGGTACAAGATATTAAAAACCAGACAAGAATCATTTTAGACAGTATTGCCGACGGTGTTTTTACCGTGGATGCCGATTGGAAGATTACCTCCTTTAACCGGGCTGCGGAAAAGATTACCGGTATCAAAAAGGAGGAAGCCGTCGGCCGGTATTGCTGGGAAGTTTTTAAAGCCAGTATATGCGAAAAAGGATGTTCCCTGAAAAGAACCATGGAAACAAGACATCCCATTATCAATCAACACATATTCATTGTTAACTCAAAAGGGGATCGGGTTCCGATCAGTATTTCAACCGCCATTTTGAAGGACAAAAGCGGCAACGTCATTGGAGGGGTGGAGACATTTCGTGATTTGAGTGTTGAGGAGCAACTGCGCAAAGAACTGGCCGGACGACACACTTTTTATGACATCATCAGCAAAAACCGGGAAATGCAACGTCTGTTCGAGATGCTGGAACTGGTGGCCGAAAATGATACCACGGTCCTTCTGGAAGGTGAAAGCGGTACGGGTAAAGAGCTTTTTGCAAGGGCCATTCATTCCCTCAGTTACCGAAAAAAGGGACCGATCATTACCGTAAACTGCGGCGCTTTGCCGGATACGCTTCTTGAATCCGAACTCTTCGGCTACAAGGCAGGTGCCTTTACCGATGCCAAAAGAGATAAACCGGGGCGATTTGCCCAGGCTGAAAGTGGAACACTTTTTCTGGATGAGATCGGAGACATCTCCCCAATGCTTCAGATGCGACTCTTGCGCGTACTTCAGGAGAAAGTGTATGAACCTCTCGGAAGCACAAAATCCGAGACGGCCGATGTCCGCATCGTATGTGCAACCAACAAAAATCTGGATGAGTTGGTACAACAGGGATTGTTTCGAGAAGATCTTTTTTACCGGGTCAATATTGTTAAACTCTGTTTGCCCCCCTTAAGAGAGCGTAAAGAAGATATCCCTTTATTGGTAGAGCATTTTGTTCGAAAATTTAACAATCTTCGAGGCAAGGATATTCAAGGCCTTTCTCCAAAGGCGATGAATTTTCTGATGTCTTATGATTTTCCAGGTAATATCAGGGAGCTGGAAAATATTATCGAATATGCCACCGTGGTTTGTAAAAATCATTCGATCAGAGAAGAACACCTCCCCGAATCCCTTTATCAGAAATTAGACCGCAGAATACCGCCGGCCGCCGAAAAAATCACCCCTGGTGAGCCTTCGTTGGATGACGTGGAAAAAGACTTTATTAATAAGGCGTTAAAGAAAAATAACTGGAGCCGGAAATTAACCGCCACCCAAATGGGTATTCACCCTACGACGCTCTGGCGTAAAATGAAGCGATTGAATCTTGAAATCCCCAAACAGGACGGCCGATCACTAAAGAAATAATCTACAATCATTTTGTACCCTTTGGAATCACACCCACTCAATTGGAGATGACCCACTTATTTTTTCTTTATGGTTTCACTGAACCTGATAACCTTTTCGATGATGTTCTCTAAATCTACGGTCAGAAGTTTCCGATCCTTGACGAGGGTGCGCCCGGCAACGATGACGTCCCGTACATCTGAACCTCGAGCGGCATAGACAATTTGCGAAACGGGGTTATACAGAGGCACAAGATGGGGTTTATGGGTGTCGATAATAATGATGTCAGCCTGTTTGCCGATTTCGAGGGATCCGGTCGCCTTATCGAGACCGATGGCTTTGGCGCCGCCGATGGTCGCCATTTTCAGGACAGTGACGGCATCCATCAATGTGGGATCCAGAGCATTGACCTTGTGGAGTTTGGCCGCGGTATCCATTTCTGAAAACAGATCCAGATCATTGTTACTGGCACAACTGTCGGTACCCAGACCCACCGTTACCCCGACCTTCAACAGCGCCGGTACCGGTGCAATCCCAGAGGCCAGCTTCATGTTGCTTTCAGGATTGTGGGAGATCCCGGCCCGGCGTTTTGAGATAATCTCAATGTCCGAGTCGTTGAGCCAGACGGCATGAACCAGGAGGGTGTTTTGATCGATAATGCCGATTTTGTCGAGGTAGTTTATCGATGTGGTGTGATGTTTTGTCTGAACTTGGAGATATTCATCCTTGGTTTCCGCCACATGGATCTGGAAAAGAACACCGTTGTCGTCGGCGGCTTCCTTGGCCTTTTTTAATGTCTCTTTTGAACAGGTATAGGGCGAATGGCAAAATATCGAAGGAATGATTAACGGTGTTAAACCGTCCCATTTTCGAATGAACTTTAGGGCGTTGTTGACGTTGTCCGCAGGATCCGATACTCCGGGAGCCGGAAAATCGATAACACCCTGGGCGAGTACCGCACGCATACCGACTTCATTAACCGCCGCTGCAACATGGTCTTCAAAAAAATATCCGTCACAGCATGCGGTTGTTCCCGACAGCAGCATTTCCGCACACGACAGCAGCGCTCCGAGTCTTACGGATTCTGGTTGGATGTGTTTTGTTTCAGCGGGAAAGATGTATTCATTCAGCCACCTGGAAAGGGGAAGGTCATCCGCTAAGCCCCTGAACAGTGACATGGGAAGGTGGGTGTGGGTATTCACCAGACCCGGCATGATAATACCCCCTTCGGCATCGATGGCGTTTTGAGCTTCAGGCAGCGGCATATTGGATGTGCGTGCTTCAATTTTAACAATTTTGTCGTTCTTTGTGCAGAGAATGCCGTTATTGATGATATTACAATCGGAATTCATCGTGATGACAGTGCCGTTATGGATGACAATATCAAAATGCATTGTTTTTCGTGGTTGATATTTACCTTTCATACAATAACAGATCAGATTTTTCGACGACTTTTTTTATGACCGCTTCAAGTCCGGGTACGGCTTCTCTGGCAACTGCGATGACTTCCTCAACGGTTACGGGAGCAGGTTGATCCGGATCTTTAATGTTGGTAATAATTGACAAGCCGAGGACTCTGATGCCGGAATGGACCGCGGCAATAACTTCCTGTATGGTTGAAAAACCCACGGCATCGGCGCCAATGTTCCTTAGGAAGCGAACTTCGGCCCGAGTTTCGAGGGATGGGCCTTTTAGCCCGGCATAAACCCCTTTTCGCAGTGGAATGCCTTCATTTTTTCCGGCAGTTTCCGCAACTTCGGCCAGTCTTGTGTCATATGCCGCGATCATATCCGGGAAGCGGGCACCCCAAGTCTCTTCATTGGGCCCGATCAAGGGGTTTGAACCGGTTAAGTTGATATGATCGGTAATGATCATAATATCACCGGCGTTTAAACCGGGATTCAAACCGCCGGATGCATTTGAGAGGATCAGCATCTTAACGCCGAGAACCTGCATGACCCGTATCGGAAAGGTTACCTCAAGCGGGGAGTACCCCTCATATAGATGAAAACGTCCCTGCATTGCCATGATTTGTCGATCCTGCATATTTCCGAAAAGAAGCCTGCCGTGATGACTTTGAACCGTTGATACCGGAAAGTGAGGGATATTTTCATATTCAAAGGACACGGAAATATCCAAAAATTTTGCACTTTCTCCAAGACCCGTTCCGGTCATCAGTGCGATTTGAGGACGTTTTTTGATAGAAGATCTCAGGAATTCAGCAGTTTCAATAACTTTGCGTTTATAGTTTTTTATCATAAGGCGCTTGTTTGTGAATTTTTTTCCGTATATCTTTATAACCTGTCTGATTCATTGCTTCCGACTGTTCAGGTTAAAATAATAGCCTTTCATTTCACCGGCGTCAAGAATACGAAAAAATGGCTTTTATGTATTGACATGTTTTTTTTCAGACTATAAAATTTTAAGTTTGACAAACTCGTAAAAAGTCTTTTGTGAGCGACATTTGAGCATTTGGGGAATCAGCGTTTAAAGCGGTGAAGCTTTAAAAATTTCAAACTGTTTGAGGTGCTTGCGCCGAGTTTTTGAAATTTAGCTTCACCGATGGGAACGCCCCCAAATGGTCACGGAGCGAGCAATATCGACTTTTTACGAAACCATCAATATTACGGTTCTGATATTTACACCGCAATAGAAATATATGAATACAGTCTTTCCGATTTTGTTTTTAACTGATATTTTAAATTGCAGGACCGGATCTCAACTTTTACACGCGGCCAAGGTCTATGCTGCCCGGCGCGCCCGGCTAATGAAAATCCGTGACAAGGAGGGGATTGTCGACAAGGAGGGGATTGTCGCGGCCCTTGCCGCCGCCACCGGCAAGTCGCCCGAGGCTCCCCTGCCGGAGCTGCTCGAACGGG
>JAWOIY010000208.1:0-12644 GCA_046484425.1 Desulfobacterales bacterium
AAGCCGATGATCCAGTTCAGTTCGCGCGGCTTTCGAAAGGCGCCGGTGAGAATCACCCTCAAGGTGTGGAGGAAAATAAGTACCAGAAATGCGTGGGAAGCCAGTCGGTGAAGGGAGCGAATGTATAACCCGGCCGCAACCGAAGATTCCAAAAAGAGGATCGATCCGAATGCTTCTGCGGAGGCGGGCTGATAGTAAAACAACAGCAGCAGTCCGGTGGCGATGAGCACCATAAATGCCGTAAAGGCCAGTCCTCCCAGACACAATGTATATGTGATCTTAAGGTTCTGCCGGCTCACCATTCGGGGGAACAGGTGGCGGATAAATTCGTTAAATAAACCGTTTTCGTTTTGCATTTTTATTACTGAAAATCTAAGTACTCTAACTCATAAGTTCGGTGACGTATTTTCATACTCGTTGGATTTCTGGATTCCCGCTTTCGCGGGAATGACATCGGTAGCATAAGGCTCGTCATTCCCGCGAAAGCGGGAATCCAGATTCGTTTGTGAAAGTACCATACAAATCTTTCCAATCAGGATTCTTCTTTTCGATCAGTTGCAACTTCCAGGCTCTTCGCCATTTTTTAAGTGGTTTCTCTCTGATTATTGCGCTCTCAGCGTTAGGGTGAACTTCAAAATAAACCAAGATCTTTACATTGTATTTTTGAGTGAATCCTTTGACCATATTATGTTTATGTTGCCAAACTCTTTGAACCAAATTAGAAGTAACACCTGTATACAATGTTCCGTTTCTCTTGCTCGCTAATATGTAAACGTAAAACTGTTTATTCATTTGCGATTTTTCTGGATTCCCGCTCCCCGATCAGGTCGAGGACAAGCTTAGCGGGAATGACGTCTCAGTTTCTTTTATAAATTTATAACGATTAAAACACCAGTAAACCGAAATTAGTTCATCATTAAAACATCATCCCCCTGTTCCTCGACGGTGAGTGTTTTCAACGGGCGATCGGCCGGTCCTTTAATTACGTCTCCGCGGGTGTTAAATATACTGCCGTGACAAGGGCAGGTAAATCCTTTAGAAGTTGCATTTACCGTACACCCGAGATGGGTACAGGTAAGGTTGAGCGCGTAAATATCTTGATTCTCTTTTATCACGGCGATCTTTTTTTGTCCAAAAATCAAGGCACCTTCGCCAGGAACATTTTCTTTTGTTACCCGTAAGAACTCTTTCCGACGCGTTATCCTGGGGATCAGAAACCTCCCGATCAGCGGCAGAGAAATCGCAGACAAAATCAGTGTCTTGATCAGTCTGCGACGGCTTTTATGAGTCGTTTCCATTTATTGACATATGCTCTTTTGAATTCAGGGGGTTTTGAAGTCATTTTTTTAAATCGAGACGAAGTCATAAACGATCCGTTTCCGACGGTTTGCTCCTTTTGCGACCAGAACGATGTTAGTGTCATACCGTTTTTTTGAAGCCGGTACATGCAATCTTCTTCCTTTTCCAGAAGAAATCTTCCGGGATTGTTGTGGCATCCGTCGCACATGACCGTGCCGCGGCGAACGGTATGCGGAAAAAAGGCCTTCCATCGGGCTGCGAGGAGCCGGTTTTCTTCACCAACCGGCCTGTTGTTCTTGAGATCGGTAAAATAGACGATGAACTGTGGCCGGATGGGGCTGATCTTTCCCTTTTGATTGATACCCAGGGGTGAAGAATCCTGTTTTTTCAAAAAACCGCTTTTGATATATTCAGCGCTACCCCAGGGGCGAAGCCGAAAATATTGTTTGTTGGAACTGTCCTCAAACCGGATAAAAAACGTGCCGTATTCCTGTGCTGCCCATGCACTGTGGCAGGCATAACACTCAAGATTCTTCAAATGCGTATCGATACGGTGTTCAATCACCGCCGAATTTGGCGTGTGACAGTCGGCACACGTTTTGGAGGATTTCCCCCCGGTCATGAGGCTCTTCATGGAATGACAGTCTCCGCATTCCATTCCGGCCTGAGCGTGTACATCCGGCAGCATTTTGAGAAACGGTTCCCCATTGGCCTTTTTGCCTCGCTGGTACCGCGGGTTGTCTTCACGGGGCGCTCTTCCGTAAAATTCCCATCCCGTGAAATATCCATTGTGACAGTCCAGACACTTTTCAGACGTTGGCCGGATAAGAACATCCCCATCTCTTTCATGGCAGTCAACACAGCTTTTAACATGACACGATCCACAATTTTTTTGAAAAAATTCAGGGTCTTCTTTTCCAAAGATTTTTTGAACAAAATCCTTTTCAACGGATCGTGTGGTCATGATTTGATCAAAAATGACATTGTACATTGAACCTGGAATATCCTTGAGTTGAACCTGGACCTTTTTTCGTTCAGGTATAATGGGATGATCCTTTGAAATTTTTCTCGCACCCGGCAACTCAAGGTTCAGTTGGGCGGATCGGTTGAAGCAAATGCTCAACATTGTATCATCGAGTTCCTTTTGATAAATCGGATCTTTGGGATCCTCATGGCACACAAGACATTGGTTCACCCCCAGTATTCTTTTGATTTCCGAACCGTTCAGAGGCCGTGAATTTTCCCGGACAATGGCGGAAAAAGCACTGATCTTTCCGCCTTTCATCTTCAAGAACCCATCCAGCGGCTTTTCTTTTGATTGTTCACAAAGCATGGTGGGCTCGATGCTGTTCCCATTGATAACGTGCTGCCCAAAGCCCAAAAAAGTGGGATTGGCGTGGCATTCCCTGCAGCCCACGGCTTTTTTGCCGGTGTTGTGAGAATAAAACGGGGCAAAACGCAGCCGGTTTTCTCCCTTGAACTTTGCCACATATTCCGTTTTGATTGTATTGCCGTGTTCATCGACCACCGTCACAAAAGTCTGGCATCCCGGCGTAACCGGGGAGATCCTGCCGCGCTGGTTGACCGCCAGTGAAAAGGGATAAAGCGTTCGCCAGTCCTCGGTTTCGCTGAACTTTCCCGGCGTTTCCTGGTCTTTGATGTAATCTTTTCCCAAGCGAGATCGATCATACCGGGTGTGACAGCCGAAACACTGGGGCACGGCTCGGGAATGGCAGGCAAAACACTCCATTCGTTCATGACCGGCGATGGTATGCTCCGGTGTTCCGGTAATTACCGGACTTTGATGCAATTTGCCGGTGCGTTTGCCGAGCACATAGACATTGCCGGACTCGTAAAACACGTTGGAATATTTGCGACCTTTGCCGGTAGTCATCATTTTCATGCCCGGCCGCATTTTTACCGGGTAGTTTTTTGATTCCCGCATGGCCTCATCGTTTTCTCGGGTAATTTCGTTAAAATTCGGCCGATTCTTTCCGGTGCCGTGGCAGTCCTCACAACCGATTTCAGTCTGATGGTACATGTTATCATAGGCATAGCCGTCCCCCATGACATCTCTGGACGTATGACAGTCGATACAGTCCATTCCTTTGGCAAAATGGATATCCTCGGCAATATAGGTGAGATTTCGAGCGCCGCTCATGATTTCGGGACCCGGCAGGCCGTTTCGGGTCGGCACCAGGCTGTTATTCCCGTCATGAAGTCCCTGATAGGTGAGCGCCATACGGCCGCTGCGGTTGTGGCAGCGCAAACAGACGTCGTTCCCGGGTAATGCCGCCAACCGATGACTTTCCGAATAAGGCCGCTTGCCCTTGACGGTAAGATCGTTGCCCTGGTAGGTGGCGGTATCGTTGTAAGGGAAATGGCATGCCGCACACCCGGAACCGTGGCTGGCGGCATACTTTTGATTGTCTTCTTGACCCACGTGGCAGCGGGAACAAAATTTGCGATACAGTTCTCCGGAAAGATGGTCCAATTGAGAAACACCTTTGAGTTCAAGTGGCCTACCATTTTCGGAAAAAACCTGTGCCGGCCGTGTACTGTAAAGCCTGCCGTCCTCACCTTCCCAGGTTTTCTGGATGTTCTTGATCATACCGGTATTGGTGAGCATAATATTGTTTCTGACCCGCTGTAATTGATAGGGATGACACTTGCCGCAGGTTTGCTTCCAGAATTTTGGGTCCGATGGGTTTTTCGGGCCATACATGGTTTGGTGAGAAGCATTTTTATCTTCTGATTTTGAATCGCCGCCGTGACAGTCGATACAAACCGGATGGGTGGCGGAAGCCGGTTCCAATCCCTGGTGACAGAAAACACAGGTGGATTTGTTCATCAAAGCAGCGTTACAGGCGATCAACAGCCCTGTAATAGCAAAAAAAATAGAAATGATCACGGAACGAGGCATAAATTGACCGGATTTCGAACGCCGAATGATGAAAAATTTCAAGCGATTGTTTTTTTGAACAAACAACAGGGCCGGATAGATGAAATCGATATCCGGCCCTGTTAAGCCGTTGATCACGGAAGCTGCGATCCCTCGAAAATTTCACAGATGCCTTTAGGGCAAAAGACTTCAAGCCACAGATCGTGCTTTTTCCCGGAATCTTTGCAAAATTCAACCAGCTCGATGCGCTCTTCTTCACGCAGGCAGCGGTCCTCCGGACAGAAAACCTCCAACCAGACGCCTCTGTCCGTGCAATCTTTATCGGAAAAGGTTTTGAGTTCCTCCACGAAAAGCGCGCCGATACTCGGAAGATGAGCATTATTCCGTAACGTGGCCGCTGTTTTTGCTATATTGTTGCTGTTCATGGCCATACCTCCTTGAAATAATGAATCGACGAAGCGTCTGCGGTGAGGGGCAGGTTTTTTTGATAAGTGGATCTGCTCCAACAGCCGCAATTACCATAAATATAGCTATCCGGCGGCAAATGTAAAGGACAGCGGGTTACAAAGCTGATTTGAAACCGATAAACACCCCACCCGATGGTTAGTGAGATTCTTTGGTGTCACGGCTGTTGAGGAATATCTGTATCCCTTTGGAATACGGTAAATGGGGACGCATATATTTAAAAAGGATTCTGCAAAGAATATAGATTGGAATGAATGTAAAGATATATCCCACCGATTTTCCGAAAATCAGGGAAAAAGGGAATGCCAGTTCAAACTCCACACCGGAAAATCGTGTCTGCATCCACCCCAGTGCAAACGGTATCGGCCATAAAATCCCGGCGGAATAGGCAGCCATGGTAAAGAATTGCTTCCCCCAGGCGTTGGTGGCTTCTTTGTTTAATGCTTTGTAGACGTCCCTGTCCCCGGCCCTGTAAGCCGTGAGTGCCAGCATTTCCTTATCATCGATCTCTTTGGCCATTGAATCCAGGTAGCGCTTGTTAAACCGGATGGCCAATGAGACACTCAGTTCGCCGATTGTTACGCAGAGAAAAGCAACGAACATCGTTCCGATAAAATAATCGAGGAGACTGTAGCCCGTTATTCTGTAAAAGGCGATCAAAAAGCTGTCCGCCTGAAGGGTTAGCGTATCGTAAATGCCGGCCATATCGATCCAAGTTAGTTCGCTTAGCTTACAATTGGAATGCTGGAATGCTGGAATAATGGGTTCTGGAGTAATGAAATGTTGGCCTCCGGGTCGTAGAGATTAATGGCAAACTTGTGTTCCCGATAAAATTAAAAATGGATAATATCTTATTAGAAACCAACCTTCCAGTATTCCAGCATTCCATCATTCCATGGAAGCGGTATAAACCAAGAGCTATTAAAAGATCTTTAATTTCAATTAATTGTAGAATTTCCGAGACGTTAAAGCATTTGAATTCCGAAAAAGCCTCTCAAGGTGTATCTTAAGCCGATGTACAAGGCGAGAACAATGAAAATTCCCTTCAGGACTTTGGCCGGAATATACTTGCCGGTTCTCGGTCCGATCATGGATCCGATGAAGATGCCGATCAACTCTATTCCGATAAGGGGCCAATGGACCATTACCCCTTTCAAGATCATAAAATTGAAGATGGCAAAAAACATTCCGATCAATACAGAAAGGGCCGAAGTTCCCGCTACCACAAACATCGGAAGGCCGACAATACTGGTCAGAAACGGAACGTATAAAAATCCCCCGCCGACACCCAGAAAAGAGGCCAGGGCCGAGATGAAGAAACCACCCACAAAGGCCCAGACGGGGCTGAAGGAAAAGGTCTGGCCGAAAAATGAAATCTCGGTTTTAATCAGGCTCCACTTCAAGGTTTCAACGCCCTGGTCTTCGATTCTGCCTTTTGTCTTCGCGGTTTCTTCGAAGGCTTTCGCGGCGGCCTGGGCGGCTTTCTTGGAGGCCTGCCCCTTTGGGGTCATTTCGTAGACCATAAAACCGCCGATGACGAAAACGCACAACCCGAACCATCCCTGGTATTGGGAAAATCTGATTTTACCGGCGGTGGTAAAGACCACCAGTAATGTGGCAAACAGGGCTCCCATCCCCAGGAAAACGCCCAAAGCCGGGACCAGGCGTTTTTGCCTGTGGTAATTGATACTGGTTACCAGTGCTGAAAGGCCGACGAGCCACTGATTGGAAACCCGGATGCTGTCGGTAATAAACTTGTTCAAATCAGGTGCCGTATTCTTGAATGAATTTGCATAGGCACCGAGCCCATAAATGGTCATATGTCCGACGCCGGCCATAATTCCTCCGAAAGCACCGACGGTGGAAAAGATCCATCCCACCCAGACGGCCCACAGAAGACCGATAAACGGGTTAACCTTTGGGCCGCCTGGAATGCCCAAATACCCTTTCTCCGCATCGGGATTGATATATCCTTTTTCAGTGCCCTTGGCGGCCTGGGAAATGGCTTCCTCCAGCGTAACCGCGCCTGCATTGCCAGGTAGAATTAATGGAGCAACATATGTGAAAAACAGTAACATCGAACAAAAAACCAAAATAATTTTCCTCATATCCTTCCTCCTTGTATAGAATTGGCCTGATCAGAATGCCTCATTAAAAACCCTGTTGCCTTGGAAATCAACACTATTTTTGGATCTCACGGGAAATTTATCGAATTCTTCCTTGACATTTTTGGATGGGTGATGGAAATTTTTCCCATGTAATATATTGTGAATTATTAATATTTATTATCAGACCATATCTGCCTTTTCCATTCAAAAGAATTTGAATTGATCCATGATAAGGCTTTAAACGAACGATATTGGAGGAATATTATGGAGGAAGAAGTATATAGCCTGTGTTTTATGTGTTCAGTCCGATGTCCTATAAAAGTCATGGCCAAAGACGGACAGGTTAAATGGATTGAAGGAAATCCGCATGTGGCTGGAATGGAGGGAAGCCTGTGCCCGCGCGGGGCCGCCGGTATCGGTATGCTTTACGACGATGAACGGGTGAAATCGCCCATGATCAGAGCAGGTGAACGCGGTTCAGGATCCTGGACAAAGGTGAGTTGGAATGAAGCCATTGATTTCGTCGGCGAAAAGCTGAAAAAAATCATCGACGAGCATGGCGGGCACAGTGTTGTTCTGGGCGAACGGACCCAATTGGCCACCCATGTGAGTAAAACATTTTTAAAGGCTATAAAATCTCCGAACCATTTTACCCATGATGCCCTTTGTAAAGGCTCTGTAAATACGGCCTGCCGATCCCTGTTCGGATATACGGATGCCCAGATGAGCATGGATTATAAGAACACAAAAAATATTGTCTTGTATGGCCGCAATATATTTGAAGCCATTTCGGTGAAAGAAGTTAACAATTTAATGCACGCTCTGGAACATGGCGCAAAACTGACCTACATCGACCCTCGGGTAACCGTGACTGCTACCAAAGCCCACCGTTACTGGATGATTCGACCGGGTACTGATCTGGCCCTCAACTATGCCCTAATTCATGTCGTACTCAAAGAAAGATTATACGATGCCGGATATGTCGAAAGATGGGTTGTGGGGATGGATGAACTGCGGGATTTTGTCAGCCCATATACGCCGGAATGGGCGGAAAAAGAAACCGGAATTAATGCAAAGGCGATTGTCGAACTCGCTCGGGAAATAAGCGAAGATAAACCTTCGGTTATTTTTCATTTCGGTTATCGCGGCGCCAACCACCAAAATGAAATTTATGTGCGCCGCTCCATCATGATTTTAAACGTTCTTATGGGAAGTGTTGAGGCAAAAGGGGGGTTCTTTATCAAGAAAGGACCCGGTGAAGAAG
The DNA here is from genome assembly GCA_046484425.1 of Desulfobacterales bacterium. Lineage (GTDB taxonomy): Bacteria > Desulfobacterota > Desulfobacteria > Desulfobacterales > UBA11574 > UBA11574. The sequence continues at coordinate 8,039 of JAWOIY010000208.1, forward strand.
GGGGTAAACCGGCAAGAAAGTTGACGGAACAAAAATTTCCCAAAATAGATGTGCCGAGATTTGACAAGGTGGGGACTTCAGATTTCCCGCTTCCTGATCCCAACCATGGTGTTGCACAAATACTGCCTCATGCAATTCTCAATAAAGATCCATACCCGATTAAAGCATTGATTGCGTATCGTTTTGATCCGCTCATGTCCATTCCTGACACAAATCTTACCAGAAAAGCACTGGACGAATTGGATTTGATTGTCACCATTGATATTAACTTCAGCGATATCGCCTGGTATTCTGATGTCATCCTTCCGGAATCGACATATCTTGAGCGGACAGATTCCATCCAGCAGGCCAATGGATTGAAACCCCAGATGTTTCTAAGAAAAAAAGTGGTTACTCCTCGATATGACACCCGTGAAGGCGCCATGATCCTTAAACAGATCGGAGAACGCCTCGGCATTGGCGAATATTTCCCTTACGAAAACATGGAAGATTTGGTTCGATGGCAGCTCAAGGGAACCGGTTTTAAGATAGAAGATTTTGAAGCCAAAGGGTTTGTGGTTTACGGAAAAAAACAAATTTTCTGGGATCGAAAAGACGGTATTAAATTCAAGACACCGTCAGGCAAAATTGAATTTAAATCTTCCCTGCTTGAGGAAGCCGGCTTCAAATCTTTTCCGGTCTATGAACCCGTGCCCGAATCGCCGGATGGAATGTTTCGGCTGGTTGTGGGACGAACTGCTCTTCATACGCATATTTCCACGCAAAACAATCCATATTTGAACGAAATTGTTCCGGAGAATATTCTCTGGATCAACAAAGTTAAAGCGGCCGGTCTGGGAATTGAAGATGGTGTTACAGTGGAGGTCTCTTCAAGTGTTGGCAGCGGAAAAATCAGGGCCAAAGTGACCGATCTGATCCATCCCGAGGCTGCCTTCATGCTTCACGGGTTCGGCCACCAGGCCGAATCGGCCACCCGGTCCTATAATAAAGGCTTGTCAGATGCCCTTCTTCAGAAGAATCTCACGGATAAAACAGGCGGAAGTCCGGCATTACATGATACCTTTGTTACGGTTAAACCAGCTTAGGGGAAATCCCTTTGATTAATGGAGGAAAATAATGAGCATTTACTATCTCTACCAGGACCAAAAGAAATGTATTGGCTGTTTTAGTTGCACCATCGCATGCAAGAGCAATAAAAATATTCTGGTGGGACCGAAACCTACGGATATTATTACCGTGGGACCCAAAATGGTTCATGGGCAACCCCGAGCGTCTTATGTATTCATGCCGTGCTTTCATTGTGAAAATCCCTGGTGTGTGACCGCCTGTCCCACCGGGGGCATGCAAAAGCGTCCCAAGGACGGTATCGTGTTTGTCGATGCCGGCCTCTGTGTGGGATGTAAGAGTTGTATGTCCGCCTGTCCCTGGGGCGCACCCCAGTGGAATTCCGAAACCGGCAAGGTCGTCAAATGCGATTACTGCATGGACCGTGTGGACGCAGGACTGAAACCGGCCTGCGTCACGATTTGTACGACCCATTGCCTGCATTTTGAAGCGGCCGAAAAGATGCCCGCAATCAGAAGGGATCGGTACGCCAGATCTGTTGCCGAACTGTAACCGCTCGCCAGGATATACGGTTCGAAATTCCGATGGCCTGATTTCTTCGAAGAATATGAGAAAATTTGTAAGCGTTTAGCCTTTTGAAAATGAATCGCTTCCTAAAAACAGATTCGTTTAAAAATCTAAAAAGTTAGAAAATTTTCATCCGACAATTCCCGGACAATCACAGCAGTCAGTAAACCGGGATTTTACCGACAATGTTTTTTGCCTCGATTTTTCTGGCACATACCGGACAAATATTGTCCGCATTTTTGGTCTTTTGATGGCCGGTCAAACGTTTCGTGATGAATTCCAGTTGTTTCTCCGGAATAAAAGCATTGCCGCAGGAAGAACATGTAATCAGCTGATGCCGGGCCATTTCGGTACCGCACATTCGAAGAATCCTTATCCCATCTTTGTCTTGCATGGTAATGGCCGTTGTGGGACAGTTAACGGCGCAGGACCCACAGCCGATACAATACTTACCCGGACGACCGAAATCCGTTTCGGCAGCAGCGTTTCTCTCCACATAAGAAAGGTGAATCGCATCCACGCTCATCTGGTCCCGGCATACCTCGATACACCTTCCGCAACTGATGCAGATATCACATCGCAGACACCTTTTTGCTTCCCGAGTCGCGATATCGGTTGACAAACCGAGTTCCACTTCCTGAAAACCGCCCTTCCTGTCCTCAAGATCCATCACGGGCATGTCCGGTCTTGACGGGAAAGATTTTTCTTCTGGTGAAACATCCATGACCCGGACCTGCCGGCGCTTGAGCGGTACCAAGGTATATTCAGGATTGGGAATTCCTCTTAAAAAACGGTGGATGGCCTCTGCGGCTTTTTTCCCGGAAGCAACGGCCTCTACAACAGTGGCGGGCCCGGTGACCACATCTCCGCCGGCAAAGACGCCGGGAACGGAGGTTTCCATGGTGACCGGACTGACGGTAATCAGATTTCTTCTCGATAGTTTCAAACGGCCGACTGCTCTCAAACTTTGAGTATTAACCTGCTGGCCGATGGCGCATATAATCGTATCTGCCGGAACCATATGCTCGGTCCCTTTTAAAGGAAGAGGACGTCTGCGGCCGGATGCATCGGGCTTGCTCAGTTCATTTCGGATGCACTCAAGCCCGGTTACCCTTCCATTTTCTCCATGGATACGAATCGGGGATAGTAAAAAGTTCAGGTTCGTTCCCTCTTCCTTCAGTTCCCGAACTTCTTTCGGGTGGGCAGGCATTTCCCGTCTGGTTCGCCGATACACGAGGTAAACTTCGTCGACATCCAGCCTGAGGGCGGTACGGGCGCAATCCACCGCTGCATTGCCGCCCCCTATGACGATCACTCTTTTGCCCACTTTTGCTGTTCCCTGGCGGGCGTTGTAAAGAAAGGTCAGGCAGTCCTCCACTCCTGAAAAGTCTTTTTCTCCCGGGATGTGAAGCTGCATGGGATTATGGGCACCGATTCCCAAAAAAAACGCCTGATAACCTTGGTTTTTGAGAGATTCCAACGTGATATCTTTTCCAAAAGTAACCCCGGTATGAATATCAACGCCCAAAGCTTTGATATGGTTTATTTCCATCTCCAATATGTCGTTGGGCAGCCTGTAAGCGGGTATCCACCACCGGAGCATACCGCCGGGTTCGGGCTTGGATTCAAAAATTGTGGATCTGTAACCTTTTTTAGCCAAAAAATATCCCGCGGAAAGGCCTGCCGGGCCACTGCCGATGATGGCGATTTTTTCGCCGTATCGACGGTACGTCTCTTTGAGCGGGGGTATCCCCTCTTCACAGGCCTTGTCAAAGGCCACACGTTTAAGCTGGCAGATGGAAATAGGTTCATCCATGGTTCCCCGCCGGCAAACCTTTTCACAAGGATGGACGCAGACCCGGCTGAGCGCACCGGGAAGCGGAAGATCTTCCCGCAATACTTCCAGGGCTTCTTTATATCGTCCTGCACCCACAAGCGCCACATAACTCGGCACGTCGACACCGGCCGGGCATGCCAGCTGGCATGGAGCGGCAATAAGGGCAGCGCATTCTCCAGCGGGACAATAATGCGCTTCTATGTGGGTTAAAAAAACGTCTCTGTATTTTTCCAGGGCGGATGAAACCATATGGCCTAAGTCGACACAGATCTTATCGGCCGTATCCTTCAGAAGCAATCCGGCCAGATTGTCCATGTCCGTCAGATGGCCTGTCCGGCCTGTTCCATTGCAGATATCATTCAGCAGACCTAACAGCGTTTCGACAGGTGATCTGCATTCTGATTGGGAAACCCGGCCGGGCGGAATTTCTGATATTGTGTTAAACAGGTTCTTAACCGGACAAAGATGGTTCGTCATATCAAACACTCAACGGTTAATTGTAAAAATATTAAATAATATCACGAAATTTTGCCAATTTAAAAACCACACGTCGATTTTTTTGTCAATGTTAATTTTTAGTTAAGTCTCTATAACTCTTTAATTTTTCGATAATTTCAGAAATATCCTTACGCCGGGTCGAGACCCCGACACCGGGTGTCCTTTTCAACTCACGGTATGCGGATCAAGTAGATTTCCACGGGCGTAAGCCCGTGGGAATCTACTCAGTGGGAAATGGTGTCACATCTTGAATAGTGAATTAAAAATAGTGCAGGACATATTTATTTTGAATATACAATGTGTTAAATTAATGAGCCTCGAATCTTGAATGGTACTGAAACTGCTGCTATTCACAATTCAAGATGTGACACGAAAGCGTAATTTAGTTTTGCCTGCTGCAATGTGTTGTTTTTGGTAAATTCCTTGACATGTTAGGTTAATTCTGCGAAACAAAAAAATGAATTCAAAATAATTGCTTTAACTTTAAACAAAGGGATAGCTTATGATGGAGTAAGAAACCCCATTCTCGGGACAGAGAGTGGGGTTTCTCTTTTTGGTGGATACCGATTAGATATCTCACGATTTAATCAGTAAAATTTCAGCCGATTTAAAAACAATTTACAAAATTCCCATAAGGAT
>JAWOIY010000224.1:0-37468 GCA_046484425.1 Desulfobacterales bacterium
GAACGGCAAAACCGCCCTGGCTGCTGCTCTGGCGTTATGTCATTTGCTGGGCCCCGAAGCGGAACCCCGGGGACAAGTTTATTCTGCGTCGGCCGACAGAGAACAGGGGGCCATCATTTTCCGGGAAATGGAGGCCATCATTCTCCGAATACCCGAATTTGAGCAGCGTTGTCATATACAAAGCTTCCATAAGCGGATCACAGACCTTGAAACCGCGAGCGAATATCATGCCATGTCTTCCGATTGCCGGAAGGCCATGGGCCTAAGTCCAAGTTTTATCTGCTATGACGAATTAGCCCAGGCGAAAGACCGCGAGCTCTTCGACAACCTTGTCACCGGCACAGGGGCCCGGAAGGAACCGCTTGCGGTCATAATAAGCACACAGAGCCCAGATCCCAACCATATAATGAGCGAATTGGTTGATTATGGCCTTAAAATTGATGAAGGCACCCTTCCTAACGATCCGACCTTCCATTATACCATTTACACGGCACCCGAAGACGCTGACCCCTGGGATGAGGAAACATGGTTTCAATGCAACCCTGCCCTTGACGATTTCAGAAGTCTCGAGGAAATGAAAAACTTCGCAGAGACAGCCCAAAAGATACCGGCCAAAGAAAATACCTTTCGGAACCTTTACTTGAATCAGAGGGTGGACGCGGCGGCAAGGTGGATTTCATCCGTTGATTTTGATCAATGCGTGGGCGATATCCCAGACCTTACAGGAAGGGAGTGCTATGGAGGGTTAGACCTATCGAGCACCCAGGATTTATCGGCCCTATCGCTCTGTTTTGCGCCATTGGAAGAGGGGGAACCATTCTATATCCTGGGTTTTGCCTGGTGCCCTTCTGAGGCCATACAGGAACGTTCTAAGCGTGACCGAGTTCCATACGATGTCTGGAAACGGCAGGGATATATCGAGAGCACCCCGGGCCAGGTGGTCGATTATGGTTTCATTCTCGCCCGTATCGATGAACTTGCGAAGACCTTTGACTTGAAAGCGATTTTATTCGATAGATGGGGGAGTACGAAAATAATCCAAGAGCTTGAAACCCGTGGCATGACGGTCATTGAGTTCGGCCAGGGTTTCGCTTCTATGAGCCCACCGACAAAAGAAATTGAAAAATTGATACTCGAAAGAAAGGTTCGGTTTCCAGAGAACCCGGCGCTCAGGTGGTGTTTTAGCAATGTCATCTGTGAGAGCGATGCAGCAGGCAATTTGAAACCGAGTAAAAAAAGAAGTAAAGAAAAAATTGACATGGTGACGGCAAGTATTATGGCCTTAGATGGTGCCATCAGGAATCAGAAAAAGGAGGTAATCCCATTGATTGCGTGGATGTAACAATTTAACATTTCGGCTAATATCGGATTAGCTACCCGATAGACCGCAATTAAGGGGCAGTTACGGTGCCGTAACCATCGTATTTGCCCCTTTTTTGTGCCGAGGAAAGGAAGGAGAAATGGAAAAAGAAAAGAGAAATTTTCAAATCGAGATTGGGGAAGTCAGAGCAGAGACACGGACAGTCGCGGCGACCCTCAGCAGCACTTATCCGGTTAAACGCTTCGACGGTCACGAAATCTTATTGCACGAACCGGGAGCGGTGGACCTATCGCGTGAGCCTTTACCTCTGCTTTGCGCTCACAATGACCGAACGCTTCCCGTGGGAGTTGTGGAGGGCTTGAAGGTTGAAGGCCAAAAGCTGCGGGGGAATCTTCGCTTTTCGCAGTCCCAGGATGCGATTTTGAAAGATGTTCAAGATGGGATTATCAGAAACATCAGCATCGGTTATGTAGTCAAAAACAGAAGTAAAACGAAAGACGGCTATTTAGTTACAAAATGGATGCCGTTTGAATGCAGCCTGGTTTCAGTACCGGCAGATCCTACGGTGGGAATTGGTAGAAACTTTAAATCAGAGAAAGGAAAAAGGACAATGGATAAAAATGATATTTTGAAAAGCAAGAAAGTGGCAGTTGAGGAACTGGCAGAACTGGCAAAGACCGGCGAAAATGCCGAACGCATGGAAGAACTCAAGGGCGAAATCCGAACCCTGGATTCAAGACTTGAGGCGTTCGACCTCGTGGAGAAAAACAAAATTAAGCCGGAACCCTTCGTTCCAGAGATCGACAAAAAAGACCGGCAATTGATAACCTTTGAGGGCGGCCCCGCCTATGATCGGACTTTCGCGGGGATGTTCAACCAGAGAAGAAAGCTTGAGATCGACACAGAGGAAATCAAGCGTTTCAGAGCTTCTATGGTTGAGGGTGTGCCCAGTTCAGGCGGTTTCAGCGTACCCGAGCCCCTGGCTGCAAAATGGTTAGATGACAGCTTGCCGAATGAAATCGTCAGACCGCGGGCCACAGTCTGGCCGATGACCTCTGCCAGTCGCAAGGTTCCGGGTTGGGATGGAGCCGATCAATCGGCAGGGAAGTACTTTGGCGGTTTCGAAATGGAATTTTTGGCCGAAGAAGGCGAAGGAAGCAAACAGACCGGAAAGCTCCGCCTGATTGAGCTTAACGCCAAGAAGGGCGCGATCTTTTGTGATTGCTCGTCGGAATTAATTGAGGATGGTCTCGGATTCGAAAGGCAGCTTGAGCTTGCCATTAAAAAGAGCCTCAGCCTGGGGATGGACTACTATCTGTTGAACGGAGTTGGTGGAGCCTCGCCACTTGGGGTAGTAAACAGCCCTGGGGTTGTCACAGTCGCGAAAGAGGTCGGCCAGCAGGCAGATACCCTGATGTTTGAGAACATCAGTAAAATGTATGCTCGAATGTATCCGGGCGGAAGAAGTAAAGCCATTTATATCGCAAATGAAACCTGTCTCCCCCCGCTCATGACAGGGATGACGGTATCAGTTGGCACGGGCGGATCGTTTGTCAATATCTTCAGCGAAAACAACGGGAATTTTACATTGCTCGGGAGACCCCTAATTCTGACCCCTAACCTTCCGGTATTGGGCGATGCGGGAGATATTATTTTTGTCGATCTTTCGCAGTACGCGATTGGAATCCGGCGCGAAATTAGGCTTGAGAAGAGCAATATCCCGGGGTGGATAGCCGATTTGTTTTCCTATCGGGTTCTTGTCAGATTTGATGGTCAAGGCCAGTGGAGCGGCGTTCTGAAACCCCGAAACGGCGATGATCTCGGGTGGTGTGTGAAATTGGCGGAGCGAGCTCTGTAATCATGGGGCGATTGCCCCTTTACATAGGGGGGTGATGCAAATGCGCTGCCCCCCTTTTTGAAAGGATTCAATATGGGAATATTTGACTTCTTCAAACGTAAAAGAAACTGGGCCAACCTCGACAAGTTCCTGGACCGGCCCACTTCTTCGGGTATCAACGTCACAGAGACGGTGGCGCTCGGAATACCGGCCGTGTACGCGTGTATCCGTGTGCTGGCCGAAAGCATTGCAAGTCTTCCTCTGATAACATACGAGCGCTTTCCTAACGGCGATAAACAGCGTGCTACGGGGTTTTCTCTTTATGCCATACTCCATGATCAGCCCAACCCGATCATGACAAGCTTAGAGTGTCGTGAGTTGCTCATGGGGCATTTGTGCCTCAGAGGGAACGCCTATTGTCTTATCGAGCGTGAAGCCGGGGAAGTGGTGGCCCTTTGGCCATTGCACCCCGACAAGGTGGTCGTTGAGGTGGAGGGCAGGGAGCTTGTCTATAAATACCAAAACGACAGTCAAGAGAAGAAGTATCGCATGGTGGACATTCTGCATATCAGGGGATTATCGAGTGACGGGATTATCGGATATTCGCCCCTTGCACTTTTAAGGGATTCATTCGGCCATGCGAAGGCTATTAGCGACTATTCAGCGAATTATTTCAAAAATGACGCTTCTCCCGGAGGTATTTTAAGCACTCCGAACTCCCTATCAGCCCAGGCAGCTTCTAATTTACGGGAGGCATGGACAAAGGGTTATCAGGGATCGGGGAACAAACATAAAGTCGCTATCCTTGATAATGCCTTAAAGTGGGAATCGGTCGGAGTGTCTCCCCAGGATTCACAGCTTATCGAATCACAGAAGTTCAGCGTCGTGGAGATTGCCCGGGCGCTCAGGGTGCCTTTGAACCTTGTCATGGACTACGAACGGAGCACTTATTCGAACGTGACAGAACAAAACCGGTCGTTCCTTACTCACACCTTGCAGCCGTGGCTGGAAAGGATCGAACAGGCAATCCACAAGAGCCTTTTGACTGAATCAGAAAAGCAGAAATATTTTGTCGAGCACCTTACACAGAACTTTCTGAAAGCAAATACCAAAGAACGGTTTGAGGCATACAAGATTGCCCGGGACGCGGGTTTCTTATCCGTGAATGAGATCCGGCAATTAGAAAACATGAACTCAGTCGAGGGCGGAGATAACTTCGAGACACCAACCGTGAAATAAGGAGGCAGCATGGCTGTTGTAAAAGGAGTATGCGACAAGTGTTACCACAGAGAAAAATGCCATCGCCCGTGTTGGTTCATTGAATCGCTCCTGGCGGAGGTGACAGACGGCAGTCTCGAACGACAGACCGGCGATAACGAGATCACTCATTACGGCAGATATTGGGAGAAACGGTTTTCAGATTTTAACGTGGCGACACTCAAAAAAGCTGTTTACGAAGTGGTCGATGAGAATCAGGAAGAGCCTTTTCCTGATGATCGGCGCGTGGATGATATCGAGTTCACACCGGAGCAGAAGACGGCAGATATTTTTTACATGAGGTTCTTTTTGGGAAAGACTTATAAGGAAATTGGGGAGAAACACGGGATGGATCACCGGACGGCGGCAGGGTATTACAGCACGGGACGCAAGCGGGTTCTGGATATCCTGAAAGTTTTGGACGGCAGGGACAAGGCCATGCAGTTTTGCGTGGACAGGAGCAGAAACCGGTTAACGAAACATCAGAAAGCGTTCATCTTGAACAAGGTTTTCGGGTTCGCCTTCAAGGAGATTGCCGAGATGTTAGGATATGCCGGACCCGATGCAATTCGGCACAAGGTGAATGAAATGTACCATGAGTATAAAAAGACCTATCTGGAAGCGGCGGCGGCGCGCTGAGAGGCTTAAATTTCGACGATCTCGACTGAGGGCATGGAAAACTATAAACCCACTCGGTCCTTTATTTGATCTTTTGTGAGGCCGTCATAGATCGAAGGGCTGCTTTGAATCTGGTTTTCAGCCTCAGCTATTACCTTACAAAGGTACAATATCATCTCGGCCTTCAAGGTTTCATAATTCTCTGGTGCCACTTTGATCATTTTTAATGCTGCTTTTAATAGGTCATCTTTTGACATGGTCATGGTTGGATTCTCCCGTAAAAAATATTTAGACATCCCCCAAGAGCTTCAGGGTTACCTTTGGGTAACGGTGAAAAAGGCTACTTTTTTTATTAGTGAATATCACCTAAAAGAAAGATCGTCAAGAACTGCCTGGGTGGTATCAATTCGGTAGCATGAAAAAACTTAAAGGGGTTAAGTTTGTCACCTAACCCCTTGTTTTTATTGGTAGCGGGGGCTGGATTTGAACCAACGACCTTCGGGTTATGAGCCCGACGAGCTACCAGACTGCTCCACCCCGCAACAATGAATTATTTAAATAAAATTAATCAAATAAGGGAAATAAGTCAAGTTGTTTTTTTGGGGTCTAATAGCGAAGAAATTAAAGATCTTATCCGTTTTTGCTCGCTGCCGGACATATTTTCATCATTGCTTCGCCTCAAAAGGAGCCGCTTGGTCCTGCTGGTGTGTCCGGATATGATCTCAATGGAGGACTTGGGTACGTTGAGCCGTTTCGATAGATACTGAATGCACATTTTGTTGGCCGCATCATCCACGGGCGGGGCCGTAAGCTTGATTTTCAGTGCGTCGCCGTGCTGACCGGCAATCGTGTTTTTTGAGGATCGGGGCTGAACAAAAATCTTGAGTATGATACCGTCACTATTTTCCTGTATGAATGGCACGTTATTCAGAGGTATTATTCCTGCCCACTGCTTTTAATATTGTTGATAATACGGGTGGATGAAATATTTTCAGTAACCGGAATCAGTTCCACCCGTCCGCCATATTTTTCAACGAGTTTACGGCCGAACACTTCCTTGGATGTGTAGTCGGATCCTTTGGTCAGAACATCCGGCTTTATGATTTCAATCAGTTTCTTGAGTTCATGAGAGGAAAAAACAACGACATAATCCACGGCGTCCAGGGCACTTAAAATCCTGCCCCGCTCGTTTGCATTGAGCACGGGTCTTCCCGGTCCTTTCAGTTTTTTTACGGATTCATCGTCATCGATGGCCACAAAAAGGATGTCCCCCAGCTGTTTTGACGCGGAAAAGAGCATAATATGGCCTGCATGCAAGAGATCAAAGCAGCCGTTGGTCAAAACCAGCCGTTTCCCTTTTTTCTTCAGTTCTTCCACGAGCGCCGGAAGCTCCGAAAAATCTGTGTATTTGGCCGGCAAACCATGGTCATGGGATCTCAGGACCGAAGCGAGTTCATGTTGTGAAACGGTTGCGGTTCCAACCTTGCCCACAACGATTCCTGCGGCGGTGTTGGCAAGAGCCACGCCGCTTTGGATTGAGGTTCCCGATGCGACGGCCAGACCCAATACCGCAATGACCGTATCACCGGCACCTGAAACATCGAAAACCTGCCGTGCCTCGGCTTTGACACTGAATGGTTCTTTGTTTCTTTCGAAAAGAACCATTCCGTCCTTGCCGCAGGTGATCAAAAGCTGGTCGAGGTCGACGTTTTGAAGAATTTTGTGTGCCGCTTTTTCAAGACTGGGTTCGTCAATAATTTCCACGCCCGAAGCCAGGGCCGCTTCTTTTTTGTTTGGCGTGAGAATCGATACGCCTGAATATTTCGAAAAATCGAGACCTTTGGGATCGACGATGGTCATCTTTTTGTGTTTTTTTGCAGAAGCGATCGTTCGCGAAAGCATGCCCTCGGTAATCAAACCCTTGCCGTAGTCGGAAATCAACACCACGTCGATATCGGGCATCCTGTCTTCAATGAATCGTGTTATCTTTTCCAGTGACGACGCGGATATGTCTTGTTGTGTTTCTCTGTCGATTCTGAGTACGTGCTGATTGGCGGCGATAATCCTGGTTTTCCGGGTGGTGGTCCGGCCGCGCTCTTTGACAATCCCTGAAGTATCGACGCCGAGTTTTTTGAATATTTTGAGAAGAAGCTGTCCGTTTTGGCCGGTACCGATCACGCCCACAACGGAAACTTTTCCACCCAGCGCCACAACGTTGTTCACAACATTGCCGGCGCCTCCCAGCGCAAAGTCCTCGTTTTTGATGGAGACCACCTGTACCGGGGCTTCGGGAGATATTCGGTCAACTTCTCCCCAGAGGTATTCATCGAGCATTAAATCTCCGACAACAAGGAGGTTGCATCCGTCAAATTTTGAAATGTCAATCCGCATCAGAATTTTTTGCAATAATGTCCGTTAAAAACCTGGGGGGCCGCACCAAGCGGCCGTTGCCGTCCACAAACGCGTGCTTTGTGTATCCGACGGCAAGGGAATTTTCACCGCCTTCACTGAATATTTGATAATCGAATTTCATCCCCGCTTTGTAACGTGTATCGAGAGACGTTTCAATATGCAGAAGGTCGTCATATTGTGAAGGCCCTTTAAATTTGCAGTGCACTTCTGATAAAGGAAGAAAAAACCCTTTTGATTCGATGGATTTGTAAGGAATCCCCATAGACCTTAACATTTCGGAACGGCCGACCTCAAACCACCGGAAATAATTTGCATGATAAACAAAGCCCATTTTATCCGTGTCGACGTATCTCACCCTGATTGTGGTTTTATGTGTCAGCATTTTTTCCCCGCACTAAAAAACCCCCGCATCGCGAGAGTCAGAAACAGACGTCTATGCCAGTAAATAATCCAACGGGAATAATGGAATGATGGAGTGGTGGAATGCTGTCAGCTTTATAAATTACAGGTTCAATTTGATATTCTTAAATTGGCAACATTCCTGTTTTTCCCAATATTCCAGTTTCCCAATATTCCAGTATTCCAATCATGTGTAATGAGATGTTAATTACACCCCTATGGGGATAACCAAAGCCTGACCCTTGGCCGCAAAGCGGGATCTTTGATGGGACAGGATTCTTTACTTTGCTAAAATTTCCTCGATAATGCTTTTCAATTCTTCATAGCTGAATGTTACCGGAAATTCCGGATATTCGGTTTTGACATTATCCGGCGGATTAAAAAGGATACCGCTGTCAGCCGTTTTGAGCATGCTGATGTCATTGTAAGAATCGCCCACACCGATGGTGCTGTAATTCAGATTTTTTAATGAAATCACCGCTTCCCGCTTGGCGTCCTTTTGCCGCAGAACATAATCCGCGATAAACCCGTCCGGCGCAATGGACAGGGTGTGACAAAAGAGGGTCGGCCATCCGAGCTTTTCCATCAACGGACGTGCAAATTGGTCAAATGTGTCGGAAACAACGATGATCTGGGTGTGTAATCTGAGCCAGTTCAGAAATTCCAACGCCCCTTCAAGGGGATTCATCGTGGCGATCACCGCCTTGATGTCGTCTATTTTAATACCATTCTCGTCCAGAATCGCGAGGCGTCTTTTCATCAATACATCGTAGTCGGAGATATCGCGTGTGGTCAGCCGGAGTTCTTTAATCCCTGTTTTTTCAGCGACGTTGATCCAAATTTCCGGCACAAAGACCCCTTCCAGGTCGGAACAAACAATATGCATGTTACCTCACTTTTCACCATTAATCCTCTTCGTTTTCGTCCTCGATCCGTATGAGCACCGGCGGGTCGCCGACCACGTCGAGATCGTAAATGTCCGACAGAGCCTTCCGAACATCCGCTTCTTTGGCAAGATGGGTGAGCATGACAATGGGAACCGAACCGTTGGTCCTTCTTCCTTTTTGATGTACGGATTTGATACTGATGTCATAATCGCCCAGAATCCCGGATATCTTTGACAACACTCCGGGCCGGTCCAAGGCGGAAAACCTGAAATAATAATGTACCCGTGTTTCTTCCATGGGAAGCACCGGAATTTTGCGGATATGATCCAACTGAAATGACAATAACGGCACCCTTCCCATTGAACCCGATAAAAGATTTCGGGCAAGATCGACAATATCCCCCACAACGGCACTGGCCGTGGGCATCATTCCCGCACCATATCCGTAAAGCATCATGTCGCCGATGGCATCGCCGGAAATCGTAACGGCGTTGAGAACCCCGTTGACACCCGAGAGGGGATTTGAAAAAGGGATCATGGTGGGATGGACTCTGGCCTCAACGGCATCCCCGGTATTCTTGGTAATGGCAAGGAGCTTGATCCTGTAACCGAACTGACCGGCGAATTCGATATCCATGGGGGTGATTTTTGAAATCCCTTCGATGTAGATATCGTTAAGGTTGATTTCCATGCCGTAGGCAAGGGCGGTCAAAATGGCCAGTTTGTGTGCGGTGTCGGTTCCTTCAATATCCAGGGACGGATCTGCTTCGGCGAAGCCGTTTTTCTGGGCTTCGACCAGGACGTCTTTAAAGCTGCTGCCGTCATCGGTGCTCCGGGACAGGATGTAGTTACAGGTTCCGTTGAGAATCCCGGCCATGGATTTTATATGATTGCCGGCCAGAGACTCCCGCAACGACTTGATGATGGGCAAACACCCTCCCACACTGGCTTCAAAGGCAAGATCCACGCCGCGGTCCATGGCGGCCCTGAAAATTGCGTTTCCGTGGACGGCCAGCAGGGCCTTGTTTGCAGTGACGACCGGTTTTCCGTTGTCGATGGCCCTTAAAATAAGATCCTTTGCGACCTTTTCTCCGCCGATCATTTCGACAACAATGTCAACATCCGGATCATCGACCACTTTAAATGCATCGCCGATGAAGACGCCTTCGCCGAACCGGATACCGCGGTCCGTTTCCTGATCGATGTCAGCCACCCACTTCAGGTTCAAAGGGGCGCCGACCCGAGCCAGGATCAGATCCCTGTTTTCGATCAGGATCCTCGCAACCCCCGTACCAACCGTGCCGCAGCCGAGCAAACCTACATGGATTGTTCTCATAGTGTTTCAGAATCAGGTTGTAAATTGTTTTTATTTAAATAATACACGCATCCTTCACAAATCTTACCTCGATAAATCTAAAATTTATCACGAAAGCACGAAATTTTAAAAACACGAAAAAGAACATTTTTTTATTTCGTGCTTTCGACCTTTCGAGTTTTCGTGATTGCTTTAAAATTTTGCCACTGAATAACACCTTTCAAACCGAAAGCAGGTAGGACTTGTTGAATGAAAGGGTGTAAATCTGACCAATACACTTCCGGATATACTACATGATTTTCCGGATGCCCCTTATGGCCTGGTTGATGCGCATATTGTTTTCGATCAGGGCAAACCGCACAAAGTCATCTCCGTATTCACCGAAGCCCAGGCCGGGTGAAACCGCCACACCGGCTTCGTTGATGAGCATTTTAGAAAACTCCACCGAACCCATCTTGATGTATTTTTCCGGGATTTTGCCCCATACAAACATGGTCGCTTTGGGGCTTTCGATTTCCCAGCCCACACGCTCGAGGCCGGATATCAGGGCATCTCTTCGCGTTTTATAGGTATCGCATATTTCTTTAACACATTCCTGAGGGCCGTTCAGCGCGATGATGGATGCAATCTGGATCGGCTGAAAAATTCCGTAATCCAGATAACTTTTGATTCTGCGAAGGGCTCCCACAACTTCACTGTTTCCGACGCAAAAGCCCACCCTCCAGCCGGGCATACTGTAACTTTTAGAGAGCGAAAAAAATTCAACCCCAATATCCTTGGCGCCTTTGACCTGGAGGAAACTGGGCGGCTGATACCCGTCAAACGCTAGGTCTGCATAAGCAAAATCGTGAACGATCATAATATCGTGCTCTTTGGCATAATCCACGATTTTCTCGAAAAATCCGATGTCCACGACTTCCGTGGTCGGATTATGCGGGTAGCTGATTATCAAGACCTTGGGCCTGGGCCAGGTCTGACGGGTTGCGTTCATCAAATTTTCGAAAAAATCATGGCCCGGTCCGACGGGTATCCCCCGGACGTCACCACCGGCGATAATTGCCGAATAGGGATGGATCGGGTACGTTGGGTTGGGGGTAAACACCACATCACCCGGCCGGATGGTTACCAGGATGAGGTGGGATATACCTTCTTTCGCACCGATGGTAACGATGGCCTCGGAGTCCGGGTCGATGTCAACATCATATCTGCGTTTATACCAGTCTGAAATCGCCATTCTCAGTTTGGTAATACCCATAGAAGCGGAATATCGGTGATTTTGGGCCTTTTGCGCCGCTTCGAGGAGCTTGTCCACAATGTGCTGCGGGGTGCCGATGTCGGGATTTCCCATTCCAAGGTCAATGATATCCTTCCCTTCATGTCTGGCATCCATTTTTATTTTGTTGACGCTGGCAAATACGTACGGAGGAAGACGATCGAGCCTGGCAAAAGTTTTCATAACCATTCCCTCTTTAAAGTGATTGTTATCGAGATTTAAAGGCAAGTTTTCATCTTTATTTACAATACAAAGCATTTTATGTCAAAAAATTTGTTTTGACTTTTTACGGAAGTCGGATTATTTTTCTAATTCTTATCGGGCATTTCGAATGGTACCGGGTTTTTTTATTCAGCACTATAAAACCCCCGTGCATCGCGGGAGTTATAGGCAAGATGGCTCTGCCTTGGAGTATTATGTCAAAAAATACAAATTCCAAGCACCAAATTACAAATAAATCTCAAATTCAAATACTCAATGACCAAAACCTTCCAAGACGACATTGTTTGGATATTTGAATTCCGGTCATTGGGATTTGTTTGATATTTGGGATTTGATATTTGGAATTTCAGTAAGTCAATGAACATAAAGTAAAGCGAATCCCCTATGGGGGTAACCAAAGCCTGACCCTTCCCCGGAATACGGGATCTTTGATGGGTAAGGATTCTTTGCTTTGAAATGTTAAACAGTTAGGGTATTTGATAAAGGATTCATATGACAAAACCACTGACGTATGCAGATGCAGGCGTAGACATCGATAAAGCCGACGAGTTTGTCAAAAGCATTAAAAAAATTGCCAAAACAACCTTCAGATCGGGTGTTATCAGCGAAATCGGGGGCTTCGGCGGGATGTTTTCCCCCAACATCACCGGCATGGAAAGTCCGGTTCTTGTCAGTTCCACCGATGGTGTCGGGACCAAACTCAAGATCGCTAATATGATGGAAAAACACGACACCGTCGGCATCGATCTTGTTGCCATGTGTGTGAATGATATCATCGTTCAGGGCGCAAAACCGCTTTTCTTTCTCGACTACCTTTCAATGGGAAAACTTGAAACCAAGATCGCCAAGGATGTTATCTCCGGAATCGCTGAAGGTTGCCGCCAGGCCGGGTGTGCCCTCATTGGTGGAGAAACCGCTGAAATGCCGGGGTTCTACAAGGATAAAGAATATGATCTTGCCGGATTTGTGGTCGGCCTTGTTGAAAACAGCAAAATTATCGACGGCTCGGGAATACACGTGGGCGATCAGGTTGTCGGCATTTCATCCAGCGGTCTTCACAGCAACGGATATTCACTGGTACGCAAGGTCTGTTTTGAAATTCTGGGATTGAAGATCGATACGCATGTACCGGAACTCGGCCGAACCATCGGCGAAGAGCTCCTTACCCCAACGCGGATATATTCGGAAACCGTTCACAGCATTATCAAGGATCTGCCTGTTTTCGGACTTGCCCATATCACCGGCGGCGGCATTACCGACAATATTGTTCGCGTAATTCCGGATGGATGTAGCGTTTTGTTGCGAAGAAACAGTTGGGATGTGCCCCCAGTGTTTACATATCTTCAGCGGGCCGGCAATATATCGGAGAAAGAGATGATGCGGACGTTTAATAATGGGGTCGGCATGGTTGCCGTTGTTCGTGAAAAGAGCACCCAGGAAATTTTGGATCGTCTTATTGCGATGAAAGAGAACGCCTTTGTCATTGGAAAAGTTATTGAGAAAAAGGGGGCAGGCGACAAGGTGCAGTGGGTGTGACAAAAATTTAAAAACAATCACGAGAACTTGAAAGGACTCCGGTACGATCATTGCCTGATTGTGATATTTTGAAAGGGTGCGAAACCAGGGCAGTAATTTATAATGAAAATGAACAAGAGTAACAAAAAGCGAGGATTGCTTCATATCAAAAACCCGTTCTTAAAGCTGATGGAATGGATCGGTAATGCACAGAAAGGAAAATCCGTCTGCAAGAGCTGAGCGGCAAAAAAGGCCGGTACCGGGAGTGTAACGGGAAAAGTAAGACGCCAATGATAATCCTCGGCATTGAAACATCCTGTGATGAGACCGCTGCAGCGGTTGTTGTTGACGGAAAACGAATATTATCTTCAGTCATCGCGTCTCAAGTCGCCACACATCATCCCTATGGCGGTGTCGTGCCTGAGCTGGCATCACGAAAACACATCGAAGCGATTGTTCCGGTGGTCAACACGGCATTATCTGATGCCGGTATGGATTCAAAGGACCTTGATGCCGTTGCGGTGACCTGCGGCCCCGGGCTCGTGGGTGCATTGCTGGTGGGATTCTGCTTTGCCAAAGCGTTTTCATTTGCATTGGAAATCCCCTGGGTGGGTATCAATCACCTTGAAGGTCATATTCATTCGGTATTCCTGGAACCGGATCCGCCGCCGTTTCCATTTGTCGCACTTCTTGCTTCCGGTGGACATACCGGCATCTACCATGCCACTTCCCACACAAGATATGAAATTATGGGGCAGACAAGAGATGATGCTGCCGGCGAAGCCTATGATAAGGTCGCCAAGATGCTGGGTCTCGGTTACCCGGGCGGCGCCGTAATCGACCGGCTCGCTGGAGAAGGAGATCCCGATAAGCTTGTTTTCCCCAGACCGTTTATCGACAAGACGACCTTTGATTTTAGTTTCAGTGGCCTAAAAACCGCAGTAGGGCGATATATTCAAACCCACAAAGATGACTACCTTCAGCAGATCCCCGATATTGTGGCCGGATTCCAAGAAGCGGTGGTGGATGTTTTGTCATATAAGATTGTTCAAGCCGCGATGTCCAGGGGATGTTGCAATATTGCCATAGTGGGCGGTGTGGCCGCAAACAAACGGCTGAGGGAAAAGGTTTCGGACGATGGGGGTCGCAATGATCTGAAGGTTCATATTCCTTCGGTCGATCTATGTGGCGATAATGCCGCAATGATCGCCGCCATCGGCTACCACTATCTGAAAAACGGAACAGCATCCGGTCTGAGTGATGATGTGTTTTCAAAGATTAGCAGAATACAAGCTCCATGCGTTCCGGCTTTAAAATAACGGATGTCCCACCGTGCTTCACAGTTAAAAGTGCCAAATCTAACCTTTTAAAAACACCTGGCTTAAACTGAAAACCTGCCAAATAATATACTCCTTGTTTTTTTTGGAAGATTTTATTAAAACAACCGTATTCTTTCATAAGCTTATATTTACCAAAAGGTTTTAAGCGCTGTTGACAAAGCCATGCGAATTTCAAAATCCATATTCCGGTCTCCTGCGCGTATCGTTGTTATTGGATTCTCATTCCTGATTTCCATCGGGACAATTCTTCTGATGCTCCCCGTTGCTTCCACGGATGAACACATTGGGTTTGTGAACGCGCTTTTTACGTCAACCTCTGCAGTATGTGTCACCGGTCTTATAGTTGTTGATACCGGAAGCGCCTTCAGCTTATTCGGACAGGCAGTTATTCTGATACTGATTCAATCCGGGGGTCTTGGCATCATGACCATGTCGACACTTTTTCTCATGCTGGCAGGACGGAGACCCGGTCTAACCGATCAGGTCGTAGTACAGGATACATTTACGCATTCCCGGGAGCGGAGAATTTCCGACGTACTCAAGGATGTCATTCTTTTTACCTGTGCGATTGAAGGGCTTGGCATGGTCATCTTGTTTTTCTGTTTTCTCCCTGGAAATGGTGTACCAAGGTCGCTGTACCTGTCCGTATTCCACTCCATCAGTGCCTTCTGCAATGCCGGCTTTTCCGTGTTTCCGGATAGTTTTATTTCTTACAGGGGGAACTGGGTGCTGAACCTGGCGGTCTGTTTTTTAATTGTTGCCGGCGGTATCGGGTACCCGGTGCTGTTCGAACTGAAGCGGAAGTTTTCCTTTCAGCACGGCGCATTGTCACGACTCAGCCTGCACTCAAAGCTCGTGCTGTCAACCACGGCCGCTTTGGTTCTTACGGGTATGCTTTTGATTCTTGGGATGGAGTGGAAAAATACCCTGGAACCGCTTTCAATTCCCAACCGGTTTATGGGGGCTCTTTTTCAATCCATTACCGCCAGGACCGCTGGATTCAACACGGTGTCCATTGGGAATATGACCAGCGAAACGCTTTTTTTAATGATGTTACTGATGTTTATCGGCGCATCTCCGGGTTCGTGCGGAGGGGGTGTTAAGACCACCAGTTTTGCAACCGTGGTCATGTTGGGGGTTTCCCGCTTTCGCGGACATGCCCGTCCCCAGTTGTTCAAGCGAAGCATATCGGAAGCCGGCATTGGAAAATCTGTCAGCGTGATCATGCTCAGTGCCATGGTGATCTGCGTCGGCGTCATGCTCATTTTGATGACGGAACTCGGAGATGTGAGCCAACCGGAGAGCCGGGGAAAATTTCTGGAGTTACTTTTTGAGGCGGTCAGCGCTTTCGGCACGGTGGGTCTGTCAACAGGAATAACCCCGGAACTCACTGTAATGGGCAAAGTCATCCTGTCCGGTATAATGTTTGTGGGACGTTTGGGACCGCTGGTGGTGGGTGTAGCTTTAAGCCGAGATACCGTATCCCGGTATTATTATGCGGAAGAAAACATTATGGTTGGGTGAGGTAAGATATGAAACAGTTCGTCATCATTGGGCTCGGAAATTTTGGGTACTATCTGGCCACTCAGCTTTATGAAAAAGGACATGACGTACTGGCCATCGATAAAGATCCAAACCTGATTCAGAAAATCAAAGACCATGTGACACAGGCTGTGGTGGCAGACGCTACCGACAGTAAACTCATGGATTCTCTCTCGATTCATGAAATGGACGCTGCCGTCGTTTGCATCGGTACGGATCTCAGCGCTTCGATTCACACCACGCTGATTCTAAAAGATGTCGGTGCCCGGCGGGTATATGCCAAAGCAATCACGGAAGATCACGGCAGGATACTCCGCAAAGTCGGGGCCCAGGAGATTTTGTTTCCTGAAAAAGATCTGGCCATATCCTTGGCCGAGCGATTGCACAATCCGAACCTTCTGGATTACTTACCCTTTTTTGAAGGTTACTCTATCATTGAACTGAGACCTGAAGAAAGTTTTATAGAAAAGGAACTGCAAGAACTTGATCTGATCAACAAGCACGGCGTTCAGGTGATTGCCATCAAAAAAGTTGTAACCGGAAAGTTAAACATGATCCCGACCGGAAGGTATGTTTTGAAAAACGATGATGTGATGATTCTCCTTGGACCGAATGATTCCCTTGATTTACTTCGACAAAAAAAATAAATAATGAGGTCGATCGGTGCTGTGTTCATTGAGTGCGGCTTTTTACAAAAGGACAGCGTAATTTGAAAATATTAATCGTTGGTGCCGGTGAAGTCGGCTTTCATATTGCAAGCCATCTGGCCCGAGAAAACAAAGATGTTGTTGTGATCGACAAGGATCCCGCTGCCATTCGCCGTGTTTCTGATAATATTGATGTTCAGGTGGTCAACGGATCAGGGAGCAGTCCTGTAATTCTAATGGAGGCCGGTATAAAAGAGGCAGAGATACTCCTTGCCGTCACGAACAGCGATGAAACCAACCTTGTGTCATGCATGGTTGCAAGCCTGATTTCTCCGTCTACCAAAAAATTGGCCCGCATCCGGCATGCCGATTATGATGAATATCACGAGGCCTTCAGTGAGCATGCACCCCATATCGACACCCTAATCAACCCGGAAATCGAGGTTGTGAAGACAATTGACATGCTTATGAATGTGCCCGGCGCCGTGGAAGTGAGCGAGTTTGCCGATGGTCGTGTTATATTCGTGGGGATACGGCTGGATAAGTCCGCACGCCTGGCCGGTGTCGGTCTTTCCGAAATTTTTGACAAAACCGGAAAGCAAAGCCCGCTGATTGCCGCCCTGGTCCGGAACGAAGAACTCATAATACCCAGAGGACATCACAGGCTTGAAGCGGAAGATCTGATTTATTTTATCAGTGAAAAAGATAAATTGAAGGATTCTCTGTCGATTTTTGATAAATATGTCGAACCCATTGATCGCGTACTGATTGTCGGTGGCGGTGGCATCGGATACAGACTGGCCGCATTGCTCGAGGAAAATTCCGTTTATACCAAAATAATCGAAAAAAATTCGGATCGATGCACAAAGCTTGCCCAAAAGCTTAATAAGGCTGTGGTCCTTCATGGTGACGGTTCGGACCAGGAACTGCTGAAAGCAGAGAATATCCAGAATATGGATGTCGTGGTTACCCTCACGAACGATGAGGAAACCAATATCATAACTTCGCTTCTTGCCAAGCGAATGGGAGCGCGCAAAATAATAACAAAGATCAGCAAATTCAGTTATCTTCCCCTGATGTCGATGATCGGTCTGGAGCAGATTGTGAGCCCAAGGCTTTCTGCAATTAATACCATTTTGCAGCACATACGGCGAGGCAAGGTGATTTCATCCAGGTCAATTAAAAATGAACAGGCTGAGGTCATGGAGGCTGTCGCCCTGGAGACTTCAGAAATCGTCGGCAAACCCATAAAGGAAATCTCCATTCCGAAAGGGGCTCTGGTCACGGGGATCATCCGGAATGATGCCGTGATTATCCCCACCGGTAAAAGCGTTATTGAGCCCGGTGACAGGATCATTATTTTTTCAAGAAGAGAAGACATCCCCGATATCGAAAAAATCCTCGCAGTAAAACTGGAGTATTTTTAAATGCGCTGGCCCTATATCTTGAATATCGTCGGGATGTTAATCTTTTTTTTGGGGATATGCATGATGTTTCCCCTTTTTTTTGGTCTTTATTACGGGGATCAAAGTGTTCCTCCGCTGATTAAATCCATGGGGATAACAATCAGTTCCGGAGCCGCATTAATCCTTTGCTTTAGGGGTGCGAAAGTGCCGTATATCAGTCATCGCGAAGGAATGGCAATTGTGGCCATCGGGTGGACGGCTATCGGATTTTTCGGCGCATTCCCTTTTTATCTGGGGCCTGAAGTCGAAACATTCGTGGATGCGTTTTTTGAATCTGTTTCCGGATTTACCACCACCGGATCTTCGATTTTAACGAACATAGAAGCCGTATCAAAAGGACTTCTTTTCTGGCGAAGCCTGATCCAGTGGCTGGGCGGAATGGGAATCATCGTTTTATCCGTGGCGATCCTTCCTTTCCTGGGTGTTGGGGGGATGCAGTTGTATAAGGCGGAAGTCCCGAGCCCGGTTCCTGACAAGCTCAGGCCGCGCATCAGGGATACAGCCATGATTCTCTGGAAGGTGTATGCGATGTTTTCTCTGTTGCAGATCTTTTTGCTGTTGTTCGGCGGCATGGATCTTTATGATGCCCTGTCTCACGCCTTTACAACCATGCCGACCGGCGGATTTTCAACCAAAAATGCATCCATCGCCCATTACGACAGCGTCTATATTGATTCGGTAATCATCTTTTTTATGCTCGTGGCAGGGATCAATTTTTCCCTTCACTATCAGTTTTTGAGAGGAAAACCCCTTGCATTCTGGAAAAACTCGGAGTGCCGTTTTTTCATTGGCACTGTTATTTTTCTGATTGCCATCGTGGTGTTCAATGTTTATGGATCCGTATACGAGACCATCGGCCAGGCCTTGCACCATGGTACATTTCAGGTCGTTTCCATTGTCACCACAACAGGTTATGCCACAGCTGATTTCGAACAATGGCCTGCCATGTCCCAGCTCATCCTAATATTATGTATGTTTTTGGGAGCATCGGCAGGTTCCACCGGTGGTGGAATGAAATGCGTGCGTGTCATGCTCTATCTCAAATACTGCTATAAGGAACTTTTTTTACTCGTTCATCCCAGGGCGGTCAAACAGATTAAAATCGGCGGTGTGCCGGTTCCCGACGATGTTGTTCGGAGCGTACTGGGGTTTATGGGCCTTTACGTGGGACTGTTTGCGTTTTCCACCGTGCTGATCGCAGGTATGGGGGTTGATTTCATTACCTCACTTGCTTCGGTTGCAGCCACTATTGGAAATATAGGACCCGGCCTGGGGATGGTGGGGCCGACGGATAACTTTGCTCAGATACCCTATCTGGGCAAATGGTTACTTATATGGTGCATGCTCTTGGGAAGGCTTGAAATATTTACGGTGATCATTCTTTTTGTTCCTGAATTCTGGCGAAAATAAGCGCCTGATAAAATTTAAAAACAATCACGAAAACTCGAAAGGACCCCAGTACGATCTTTCAGACCTACGGGGCAGGCGAAAGCACGAAATAAGTTAAGAATCCTGGCCCAAAGGGGATTTGTTTGGAATTTGTATTTTTTGGAACAATATTCCAAGGCAGGGCCATCTACCCCTGACTCCCGCAATTTGAGGGTTTTTCAAGACCAATTAAAAAAATAGCCCCTGGAAAGATTTCCAGGGGCTGGTAGAAAGGAGGTCAGGCAATGGCAAACCGGTAGGTTTATGCCTAACAATTAAAAGCTAATACCACACATTAACATGTCAAGCGGTTTCAGAAAAAATTATAGAAATTAGGTTCTTCTCCCGATTGGTTAAGGGGATCGGGATGTTTTTGTTTGTTAAATCGCTCCATGGATAATGCTTTTTTTTAAACCGTGTAAACCCCTGTTTTTTTATCTTTTTTCCCTGAAATTCTATCCGCCTCCGGAAGGCATTTCCATTACCGGCGAAAGAAAAATACCGGAAGAGGGCAACAACGTAAAATATTCATGCGCCGGATGTTCGGAAATTTACAAGGATATCCGGCGCTATTTCCCTCAAAGCCCTAGAGTTAGCCCTGAGGGGTACTGATTTTTTCAGATTCATGGTTCGTCCACCGAATAAGGGGCGAACAGCGCCGTCATGATCTTACCATCCTTTTGTATAATCGTTCCATGTACTTTTTTAATTTCAGCACCGCGAGCTCTTTGGCTTTTGCTTCAACCTCAATGGTGATGTTCAGGTCCAGCCAGCAGGCCGGAACGTCGTTCGGGTCGATATAGTCGTGGTGTTTATAGACGGCGGCGCCCTTCCACCCGTTTAAGGGGCTGGACACATGGAACAGCGGCTCTCGGTCCCAGGTTTGCATGGCAAGTTCGGTTGCTTTTTCAACACCCAATCCGTCCGTCAAGCATCTGTGGTGATGAACATCATAAACCAGAGGTATGCCTGTTTGTTCGCATACGGGAAGCAAATCTTCCGGTGTATACACCCGATCGTCGTTCTCTAAAGTCAGACGGGTTCGAACCGAATCGGGCAATTTTTTGATCTGATACACGAGCCGTTTCAGAGCCTCGGTTTTGTTTCCGTATGCTCCGCCGCCGTGAATGTTGATGACGTCAGCGTTGATCCATTCGGCAATTTCTGCCTGGTATCGGAGTTCCGCGATAGATTTTCGCGTGACATCTTCGTTCGGTGAGGAGAGCAAAATGAACTGGTCCGGGTGAAAGGTGGTTCTCAGGTCGTTTTTCCGGCAAAACTCCCCACATTTCAAAAACGCATCAATGATGCGACCGTGGTTGGGAAGATCTTTAATGTCATACCCGACATCGGGATGGGTTTTCAGCGGGAGGATCTGGCTGTTGACACGAAAATCTTTAATGTCGTGATTATGGCAGAATTGCAGCGATAGAAGCAGAGATTGTGCGTTGTGCTCGCACACCGAAGAAATATATTCCAGCTTCGCACTGCGATCAAATTTCTCCATGTATCTGGCTGTCGTTCTCCGGAACCTGATGGGTTCATTTCGAAAGATGCAGCAGAGGCCGAAACGAATCATTGTCATACCTGTCGGTGGTTTTTATGTTGATGGTTAATTTCAGAACATCAGTTGTATCGGACAAGACATTATGATAATTATCAAACATGAAAATTCAAGACGGCCGGCCACATTCATGTTAATTTTAGGTCCATGCCGGAATCGGTGGATGAGATCTTTCTTCGATGACGCTTTACCAAAGGATTATGGGAATGAAGAACAAACCCCTTGAAAGTGATTTGAAACGCAACTTCGAGAACCTGTCGGATCCTTTGGCCAAAACCGTGCTGAATTCTCTGTCCGCCCATATTGCGATTCTGGACGATAAGGGCGTTATTCTGGAGACCAACCGGGCCTGGCAACACTATGCCGCAAACAATCAAATGGAAGGTCGCAGCGATTCCATCGGCGTCAATTATCTGTCCGTCTGTGATACGGTGATCGGCGATGAAGCGGAGGACAGCAGAAAAGTGGCCAAAGGAATCCGATCGGTAATCAACGGCGATATCGAGGAGTTTCTGTTCGATTATCCCTGCCATACTTCGGATGAAAAACACTGGTATTACATGCGGGTGATACGGATGTCGTATGACGGGCCGCCACGGGTGGTTGTCAGTCACGAGGACATCACCGCCCTGAAGTTTGCTGAAGAATCCCTGACAAAGCGTGAACAGGAGCTAAAGGAGCAGAAGCTGAGTCTGGAAGAGGCCAATATTGCGCTGAAAGTGCTGTTAAAGCAAAGAGAAATGGACAAACTGGAACTCGAACAGAAATTATTAATGAATATCAAGCAGCTGGTCAATCCATATCTGGACAGGCTGAAAAACGCCGCGCTCAAACCCAGAGAAAAAACCTACATCGAAATCATCGATCAGCATCTGAATGATATTATTTCGCCGCTCCTGCAACGCCTATCTGCCGTAAATATTTTTCTTACCCCACAGGAGATTCAGGTTGCGGCCTTCATCAAAGACGGTAAAACGAGCAAGGAGATCGCGGACATTTTGAAAGTTTCCGAGACGACGATCCATTTTCACAGAAAAAACCTGCGGACGAAATTTGGACTGAAAAACCAAAAGACCAACCTGAGATCCCAATTGATGTCCCTGTCGTAATTTTATTCCACATTATAAAACCCCCGTATTGGGGGAGTTAAAGATAGACGACTCTGCCTTGGAGTATTTTTCCAAAAAATACAAATTCCAAGCACCAAATTTCAAATAAAACTCAAATTCAAATATCCAATGACCAAAACCTTCCAGAACGAGACATTGTTTGGATATTAGAATTTCGGTCATTGGGATTTGTTTGGTATTTGGGATTTGATATTTGCGATTTCATTAAGTCAATGAACATAAAGTAAAGCGAATCCTCTATGGGGATAACCAAAGCCTGACCCTTCCCCGCAATGCGGGATCTCTGCAACCCCACTTTTATGGCAAAAAAATGAGGGGGATTACCCCTTATTAACCCCTGAAATTTCCCTTGTTGAATTTCCTTTATTTAGAATTAACATAATGACTAATACAAATACCACAGACCGAGAGGTGAAATACATGAAAAAAATAACGCGTAACGCACTGGCAAACATGCAATTTGAAATGAAGTGGAAAAGTCCTCAGGCAACGCACACGGAGCATTATGCTGCACGCGGTCTTAATATGTGGCGGGACTGCCTGCCCGAAGCGGTTGCTCAAAAACTGGAGGGAAAGACTACCGGTGAAACGGTGATTGTCGATTTTGACGCGGGAATGGTCATTCCCGGACATGATCCCGGAAAGACATTCGGTATTAAGGGAAGACAATTTAACAAAAATTTCATGCCGGACAGGCTTGTCGAACCTCGGACAGGTCGCTTTTACCCCAAAGGGCTGCTCAAAGATGTTTACGGGATATTTCCTCAGAACTTACAGCCGTTTCGACTCGCTGGCCCTTTCAACGGCGGATTGTGTGTCGATTTTAACCATCCCCTGGCAAAAACTGCGTTTCAGCTTCGAACGGTCATTGAGGACATCGGCGTCGGGTCGATCGAACGGGGTGGCTCCTGCCAAGATTGGGTGGGCCTGTTATCAGACGGCCCCGGCATGCAGGTCCGGTGGAAAAATACGCCGACGGAATTTTTTGAAGACAACCCTTTTGGGAGAAGAGACGTGGCGCCCGATTCCATCTTCTATGAGCAACCCAGGCTGGTGCAGCACATCGACGATACTGCCGTCGGCGTGGTCAGAAATCTGTACGGCCGTCTGCTGAAAAGCGGCATGCGGGTTCTGGATTTGATGAGCAGCTGGCAATCACACGTGCCTTCCGATATCCGACTTTCAGAACTGATCGGACTCGGTCTTAACAGGGAGGAGTTGGAAAAAAACCTTGAACTCACGGACTGGGTTGTTCATGATTTGAATGAAAATCCGGTATTGCCTTTCGAAAAAGGAGAATACGATGCGGTGATCTGTACCAATTCCGTTGAATACCTGATCCATCCGGAGGCGATCTTTGATGAACTTACCCGTGTTCTGCGGCCGGACGGCCTGTTGATCCTGACCTTTTCAAACCGCTGGTTTCCCCCGAAAGTGATCCGGATTTGGGAGGAGCTTCATGAATTTGAACGGATGGGTCTTGTGCTTGAATACTTTCAAAACACTGGGCGGTTTAAAGACCTTGAGACCTGTTCCGTCAGGGGGTTGCCGAGGCCCTGGGACGACAGGTATTTTCCGGAAAAACGTTATTCGGACCCTGTTTTTGCCGTATGGGGACGGAAAGAACTTGAACATTAAAACATATATCAACCAAAAACAGTCTGCTGAATCAGCAGAAAGGAGGACATCATGGAATTGAAAGATTTTTGCAAAGGTTTAGAGCAGGAACTTACTGTATGGAAGGCGAAGCTTTTTGACATGCAGCGAAAAATTGATATACTGCCTTCGGGCGACAAACAGAGAATGCTGGCGAATGTCGAGGACCTTCGCATGATCGTGGCGGAAGTTGACGACAGAATCGATCGTCTCAGAACAGAGTGCCCCACCGACTGGGACGGTTACAGAAAAGAGATCGAGACGTCTTATGCCGCCATCGGGGTTAAATATCAAGATGCATTGCAGGTCATCGGTGCAGGAAACTTCGGCGGATAAACACCATTTGGCCTTCAATGACTACATTTCAGACAGAATGCAGCGACGTCAGGTTCGCTGCATTCTATTTGGATTTTGTGATGATCTCAAAGGTGTACAAACAATATGAAGAATGTTAAATCGTATTGACAGGTGATGAGTTTAGCCCTGTTTATAAAACATCCAGAATCAATGCCTTAAATGAATTGGAGATACAGTCATGAAGCTCAAGGAATACTTCGAAAATGTAAACGGTCTCGGCGTGCTGTCAACGGCAGACAATAACGGTATTGTGGATACAGCGGTCTATTCCAGACCCCATGTTATGGAAGACGGCACCCTGGCGTTTATCATGCGTGACCGATTGACGCATGAAAATATCCAGTCGAATCCCCATGCAGCCTATCTGTTCAAAGAAAACGGCCCGGGATACAAAGGAAAAAGACTCTACCTGACCAAAATTCGAGAAGAGCAAAATTCCGAACGGATCGATTCTCTCAGCCGGCGGGGCCGTACCTCCGATCAAGAAAAAAATGAAACCAGATTTTTGGTATATTTTAAGATAGAGAAAGAAAGGCCGCTGGTTGGTGATGCAGAATAGAACCTACAGGGGTTAAATCTCATTGGTTGAAAGGTGCCAATACGGGAATTTTATTGCCCGAACGGTTGATCTGTTTTGCTTTTCGGTGTCCTCCGTCCCGGAGGTAGCGGAGCCTATCCTTCAGGGTCAGCGAAAAGCAAGAAAAACAAAAGCTCTGCGCTCTCTGAGACTCTGCGGTGAATAAATTTTTATAAAACCTCCATTTAGGGGTGGTTATTGGCTTGACAGGATTTAAGCGAAGTCCGGCTATGAAAACGAGGTGATTTCAATGAAAGAAGATAAACCGATACTGGTTGCGGGAGCTACCGGATATGTGGGCGGACGGTTGATCCCGGCCCTGCTGGATGCAGGGTATCGGGTGCGCTCCATGGGAAGATCACTGGAGAAATTGGCCTGTCGCCCCTGGGGGCATCATCCAAAAGTGGAACTGGTCAAAGGAGATGTGCTTGATCTTGCATCTCTGAAAAAGGCGGTTACGGGGTGTGGGGCGGCATATTATCTGGTCCATTCCATGATCGCACAGAAACACAAGTTTGTTGAAGCCGACCGCAAGGGAGCTCAAAATATGGTATTGGCAGCGGAATCCGCCGGTATGGAACGGATAATATATCTCGGGGGTCTTGCGGAAAAGAAAAAAGGCTCCTTGAGCAAGCACCTTCGTTCTCGAATTGAAGTGGCGGAAATTCTTCAGTCCTGCAAAGTACCGGTTACCGATTTAAGGGCCCCGATGATTTTGGGATCCGGCAGCGCTTCCTTTGAGATATTACGGTACCTGGTGGAACGCCTTCCCGTGATGATCACACCGAGATGGGTGAGATCCTTGAACCAGCCGATTGCCATCCGAAACGTTATCCATTATCTGGTCGGTTGCCTCGAACACGATGAAACCATCGGCCAAACCTATGATATCGGGGGGCCGGAGGTCATGACTTATCGGGATTTGCTGGATATTTATGCTCAGGAAGCAAAATTGCCAAAACGACGGGTCGTACCGGTTCCCGTACTCACGCCCACCCTCAGTGCTTACTGGATACATCTGATCAGTCCGGTACCCCATTCCATTGCATTACCCCTCACCGAAGGATTGTCAAGCAATGCCGTATGTTCAGACAAACGTATTCAATCGATTATTCCTCAAAAACTGCTCAGCCCCCGTGAGTCGATACGAATAGCCCTTGATAAAATCATCCACGAACAGGTGGATACCTGCTGGGCCGATGCCGGAGACATTATAACACCGGAATGGGCCCATTGTGGTGATGCGGACTGGGCCGGCGGCACTATTATGCAGTGCGGTTATCGGGTTCGTCTAAAAGCTGAACCGCAGGATGTCTGGCGACCCATCAGCAGGATCGGTGGTTATACGGGTTATTATTATGCCAATGGGTTATGGTGGCTGCGCGGTATGATGGATCGGTTGTTCGGGGGTTTTGGATTGCGCCGCGGCCGGCGTCACCCAACCGAACTGCGGGTTGGAGATGCGCTGGATTTCTGGCGGGTACTGGATGTCTCGGTCGAGGAGCGGCTGTTATTACTGGCTGAAATGAAGGTTCCCGGCGAAGCCTTGCTTGAATTTAAAATCGAATCAATGGGAGCGCAATACACCGAATTGAAGATGCTGTCGCGTTTTTTACCCAAAGGGTTGTGGGGAATACTCTACTGGTATATATTATATCCCTTTCA
Source organism: Desulfobacterales bacterium (assembly GCA_046484425.1). GTDB lineage: Bacteria > Desulfobacterota > Desulfobacteria > Desulfobacterales > UBA11574 > UBA11574. The sequence continues at coordinate 26,428 of JAWOIY010000224.1, forward strand.
TGAAAAGATTTTTTTTGGAATGCTCAATCGTATTGCCGGGACCATTGAAAAACCCATTGTATCAGGCCCTGAGCGTTTTACGCCAAGACTTCACGACTCGTGTGCATTGCCGTCATGATCATAGGTTTCAGTAGAAATTATGGCTCGAAATACAAAAACACCTTTGTCACAGGAGAATGTGACCTGGGTCTTTTTTTTTGGGGGGAGAGGATGAGTAACCCTTTGAAATCTCAATAATGATGGTTTCGTAAAAAGTCAATATTGCTCGCTCCGTGACCATTTGGGGGCGTTTCCATCGGTTCCGCTAAATTTCAAGAACTCGGCGCAAGCGCCTCAAACAGCTTGAAATTTTTAACGCTTCACCGCTTGAAACGCTAATTCCCCAAATGCTCAAATGTCGCTCACAAAAGACTTTTTACGAGTTTGTCAATAATGGAATATAAAAGGCGATAAAATTGATGACCCAAAAAAGAAACAGATCCAATAACTGGCATCAACTTGATTTAGAAAAGGTGATGGAGACACTTCCATCCTCCGACAGGGGGCTTACCTCTGAGGAAGCCCGGCAGCGGCTGGAAGACTATGGGCCCAACGAACTTGTCGAAAAAAAGCGCAAGCCGTTATGGATGATGTTCATGGATCAGTTTAAGGATTTCATGATCCTGGTTCTGATTGCCGCCGCCGTGGTGGCCGGGGTCATCGGCGAACCTTTGGATTCCATCGCCATTGCAGTGATCGTGCTGCTAAATGCCGTGCTTGGATTTGTTCAGGAATACCGCGCCGAAAAGGCCATGGCCGCTCTGAAAAAGCTGGCAGCTCCTTCGGCCTCCGTCATTCGGGACGGGCGGCCGGAATCGATCCCTGCGGAACGGCTCGTTCCCGGAGATCTGGTTGTTCTGGAAGCCGGCAATGTAGTGCCTGCCGATGTTCGGCTGACCGAAGCGGTTCAATTTCGAACCGAAGAGGCGGCTTTAACCGGCGAATCCGTGCCGGTGGAAAAGGACACCGGCGCGCTCCTTGAAGCGGATCTGCCCATCGGCGACCGAAAGAACATGGCTTATAAGGGTACTTTAGTCACTCACGGCCGAGGTCTGGGCCTGGTGACGGAGACCGGGATGCAGACGGAACTCGGCCGGATTGCAACCCTGCTCCAGGACCAGGAGGAAGGTCGAACGCCGTTGCAGAAACGGCTTACCTCTTTCGGGCAGAAGTTGGCCTGGGCCGTCCTGGCCGTTTGCGGGATCGTTTTTATCGCAGGTCTTCTTCGTGGAGAGCCCCCGCTTTTGATGCTGCTCACGGCCATCTCTCTTGCGGTGGCGGCCATTCCCGAAGCTCTGCCCGCTGTAATTACCATCTCACTGGCCTTGGGCGCCAAGAAGCTGATCAAACAACACGCATTGATCCGGAAACTGCCGGCCGTCGAGACCCTGGGCTCGGTTACTTATATCTGCTCAGACAAGACCGGGACTTTGACCCTGAACCGTATGACCGTGGAAAAGGTGTATGCCGACGGTCGCCTGCTCCGTTCCCAAGAACTGCCCCTAACCAGCGAGGAGGAGAGCGAGGATGTCCCTATCTCCCGCCGGAAGCCCCTCGGTTTGCTGCTTACGGCTCTGGCCCTTTCCAATGACGCCCGTCTGGATGCATCCGGCACCGCCATAGGCGATCCGACCGAAACCGCCCTGTTCACCCTGGCCATGGAAAGAGGATTCCTTCGGGAGAAACTCGATGTAAAATTTCCCCGGTTGGCTGAACTCCCTTTTGATTCGGACCGGAAGTTGATGACCACCTTCCACCCATGGGATAATGCACGAGTGGTGTCTTTTACCAAAGGGGCCGTAGAGGAAATACTGGAACGTTCGGAAAAGGTATTAACCCGTCGGGGGGAGGAGGAAATTGATCCTCCGAAAATCCTGGAGATTACCGAAAAGATCACGGGACAAGGCTTACGGGCGCTGGGTTTCGGTCTGAGAGTCTGGGAGGGTCTCCCGGATCGGTTGAACTCTGCCAAAGTCGAAACGCGGCTGATCCTGCTTGGTATTGTCGGGATGATGGACCCGCCTCGTCCGGAGGCGGCGGAAGCGGTGGCCATGTGTCGTTCGGCAGGTATCCGGCCGGTGATGATCACAGGAGACCATCCGTTGACGGCGAGGGTCATTGCCACACGAGTGGGCATCATCGATGGAAACGAGAACGGCGTTATAACCGGACGGGAGCTCGATCAGCTTTCTCTGGCGGAATTCGAAAAACAGGTGGAAAACATACGGGTCTACGCCCGGGTCGCCCCGGAACAGAAGCTGAAAATCGTAGAGGCCCTGCAGGATAAGGAACAGTTCGTGGCCATGACCGGGGACGGGGTCAATGATGCCCCGGCCCTGAAACGGGCGGATATCGGGATTGCCATGGGCATTACCGGTACCGATGTGTCCAAGGAGGCCTCCCACATGATCCTCCTGGACGACAACTTCGCCACCATCGTCAAGACCGTCAGGGAAGGTCGGCGGATCTTCGATAATATCCGAAAGTTCATTAAATACACCATGACCAGCAATTCGGGCGAGATCTGGACGATTTTCCTGGCGCCCTTCCTGGGCCTGCCCATTCCCCTGTTACCGATCCACATCCTGTGGATCAACCTGGTAACCGACGGCGTTCCCGGTCTGGCGCTGGCCGCTGAGCCGGGAGAAAGAAACGTCATGAGCCGCCCTCCCCGACACCCGAAAGAAAGTATTTTCGCCAAGGGTCTCGGCGCCCATATCATCTGGGTGGGACTTCTCATGGGTGCGGTTTCTATCGCCACGCAGGCGTGGTTCATTAACAGCAGCCAGACCCACTGGCAAACCATGGTCTTTACCGTGCTCTGCCTGAGCCAGATGGGACATGTGCTGGCTATTCGATCTGAACGGGAGTCCTTTTTCAGGCAGGGGGCCTTATCCAATAAACCGCTCCTTGGGGCTGTCTTGCTGACCTTCGGCCTTCAGATGGCTACCATCTATGTGCCGTATTTGAACCCTATTTTTAAGACCGAACCGCTCTCTGTCAAGGAATTGATCATAACGATCCTGCTCTCAGCTGTTGTCTTCCTGGCGGTGGAGATAGAAAAGTCCTTTAAAAGGTTAAAAATGGATGGCCCTGCCTGAAGAATTGCTGAAAGAGTTTGAAGTGAACTAAGTTTGATGGTTTCGTAAAAAGTCAATATTGCTCGCTCCGTGACCATTTGGGGGCGTTTCAATCGGTTCCGCTAAATTTCAAGAACTCGGCGCAAGCGCCTCAAACAGCTTGAAATTTTTAACGCTTCACCGCCTGAAACGCTGATTCCTCAAATGCTCAAATGTCGCTCACAAAAGACTTTTTACGAGTTTGTCAAAGTTTAAAGTGAGCTAAAATTAAGGAATTCTGTCAATTATATAAAATCAGCGGAGCGAACCGACTTCGCCATAGTAGCTTACGACTACGACGGCTGAATGCGACACCGTAACTTCCCCGATGAATACGAGGTAAATAGGCATTTTAGATCACTTTAGACACTTTTAACTTGTACGGATTTAACTAAAACAGTCCCTTCCAGGGGTTATATCAAAGCTGAGTACTCTGTGCCCGGATTCTTTACTTGATTTATTGACATATTGTCTTCGCTAGGCTTAAATTGGTTTTTACGATGGCTATCGGTTTAGACGGACCGGGTAGCTTACGATGTTATCATGCAATTGAACGGATAAAAATCAATGCAGCGTCATACCGTCAACAATCTTGTGCTGATGATACTGGTTTTTCTGATTTCAGCGCTTTTCCTTTCCATGATCCGCCATTTCATGATGGCGATCCTGCTGGCTGGCATCTTTTCCGCCATGGCACAACCATTGTTCCGCAAAATCGCTCGGCTGCTCGGCGGCCGTTTAAAAGAGTCTTCACTATTGACATTAATATTGTTCGGTCTTGTGGTTCTGCTGCCTTTGTCCGGACTGCTTGGCATTATAACGGCCCAGGCCGTGAAGGTAGGGCAATCGGTTACTCCCTGGGTGCAGCGACAGATTGCCGAGCCGGCTGCCTTTACAGAATACCTGCAAAAAATTCCCTTCTACGAGGAATTGCTCCCTTATCACGACCTGATCATCCGCAAGGCTGGTGAATTGGCAAGCAGAATCAGCGCGTTCCTTGTCAACAGCCTTTCTGCCGGGGCGGTCGGCACCGTCAATTTCATCTTCATGTTTTTTGTCTTCCTGTACACCAGCTATTTTTTCCTGATCGACGGCAGGGTACTGATCGATCGCATCCTGTATTATCTGCCGCTTGAGGAACGGGAAGAAAAACGTCTGTTAGACAGATTTACTTCGGTGACCCGGGCGACGCTGAAGGGGACCGCCGTAATCGGCGTGTTGCAGGGCGGCCTGGCGGGCCTGGCATTCGCCGTGGTGGGCATTGAAGCCGCGGTTTTCTGGGGCACGGTCATGACGGTTTTATCGATCATTCCGGCAGTTGGTTCAGCCCTGGTCTGGGTGCCGGCCGCCATTATTCTGGCTATAGGTGGTAGCTATCTCAAGGCGGTTGGGTTGGCGCTATTCTGCGCCTTGGTCGTCGGCAGTCTGGATAATGTTCTGCGACCAAGGCTGGTCGGCAAGGACACCCAGATGCACGACCTGATGATTTTTTTCGGCACCTTGGGGGGTATCGCCCTGTTCGGAGTAATCGGCTTTGTGGTGGGCCCGATCATTGCCGCCCTGTTCGTGACGATCTGGGATATATACGGAGAAGCATTCCATGATTTTTTGCCGGGCCTGAACAGTAAAAAGGAACCACAAACAACGCAGGAAATGCAGCCTGCAACAAAGGGTAACCCGACGGAGTCATCGGGATCGTATAAAAAGGGCGCTACACGAGAGGATAATCAATCCGCGAAGTCCTGACCGGGAAGTCATTGCAGCCCATTCCTACCAGCGGTACTTGCAGGCGTGAAAGATATGGGATATTCTCTATAATCAGCTTGACTTTTTTCAACAATATTTTATAATATAAATAATCAATAAAGGTCCGTCCTTAATTGGCGGGCCAGTTTCTTTCTGAAGGAAAGACCTGTTCGTCAAAGTGGCAACCTGCAGTTTGGAACTATGAGAAATATTTGAAAGGAGGGTGTCACTATGGCCAATGGAATTGTAAAATGGTTTAACAGCGGCAAAGGCTATGGCTTCATTGAGCAGGAAAATGGTCCGGATGTGTTCGTTCATCATTCAGGAATCAATTCTTCCGGTTTCAAGACGCTTAATGAAGGCGATCGAGTAACCTTTGATATAGAGCAAGGTCAAAAAGGTCCTGCTGCAGTAAATGTCACTGTGGTTTAGCCGACAGTTTTAATTAGAAAAAAGGACACTTCCAAAAATATGAGGAAGTGTCCTTAATTTTTTTGTGAGGGAGTTTTTTTCATGTTTTATGAACCTATATTTCAGCCGTCGAAAAGGATGAATTACACCTTCGATGCAAAAAGGCTCGCAGGCAGGAGAACTGCCGTACAAGAGTGATTCGGTATGATATCCTGCCTTTCAGAAGTAACGATTCAGATTGGTATAGATTAAAACACGAAAGAAGGTGATGAAATGCAGAACGTGAAATGGGAAGTTAAAGACGACAAACTGATTATTGAGATTGATTTGACAAAGGACTTCGGGCCCTCTAAATCCGGCAAAACGATAACCATTGCCAGTACGCGGGGAAACCAAAAGATTGAGGGCACCGATGCTGTAATCGGTTTGAACGTTTACAAATATCCAGAAAGCGGATAACATCCACAATTCATCAAGTAAATTTAAAAATAGGGGATTGACCTACCAGCATCCCCTATCCAGCATTCTCCCGAACGATCCCTATTTCCCCTTCACAGGTTGACTGGGATGCTATCGCTGCAAAATTTATTTGGTCATGAAAAACCCCCGAATTGGGGGAGCCAGAATTTTCCGGCTCTGTCGAAGAATTGCTGCAAGAGTTTGAAGTGAACTAAAGCCCGCCCTGGTTTCAATAAAAAATGGTAAAGCATCATTTTTTGTTAATGATCGGTGCTGTAGAGCCATTCAGTAATTGCCGTAAACGAGTCACTTCGTGATCGCCGCAATCGTCGGATTGGAACCCTGAAATATTCTATACAAACGTTGATCTGATGATGAACAAATAGGAATTAAAATACATGAAAGATCTTCTTATTCAAATTGTAATAACATGGGTCGCTTTTTTGTCCTGGATCATTTACCCTAAATTAGCTATTTAACCATAACATAGGCGGGCAAAGGAAATCCCCTCTCCTCCAAAAAACCGGCGGACAAGTGGGGATAACCAAGGCCTGGTCCTCCCGCGCCTGGGGCGGGATCTAAGATAGGCCGGGATTTTTACTTTCATAGGGCATCATATGCTGCCCGAAACGTATCAATGGAGTGACACTGAATGACCCTGTTTTTACTCATATACTTGAGCATTTACGGCGGCGTACACCTGTATGCTTTTTTGAAACTGAAGAGAGGTTATGCCCTGGGGATCCCTGCATACTTAATCCTTGCGATATTCATGATCCTGATGGTGGTTGCACCTATTGTCGTACGCATTTCTGAACGCCACGGGTATGAAGTTTTAGCACGAGGTTTGGCCTACATCGGGTACACGTGGATGGGGCTTCTTTTTATCTTTATCTCAGTGTCCTTTTTCTTTGACATCTATAGGCTGCTCCATTTCCTGGCAAGGATGTTGACCCGGAGCCCTCTCGAGGATTTTACGCTTTCCCTCAGGAATTTCTGTACACTCGCGATTTTATGCTCTCTTGCCGTAGTGATCTACGGCTATTTCGAGGCGCTTCATATCCGGACAGAACATGTGACCGTGAAAACATGCAAAATACCCGAAAAAATCGGTCGATTTCGAGTTGTGCAGATATCAGACATCCATCTCGGCCTTATCGTCGGGAAATCCCGGCTTGAGCGGATCCTTCGGAAGGTCAAGGATGCCCGCCCGGACATTCTGGTATCAACGGGTGATCTCGTGGATGGCCAGTTGGATGATTTGGAGATATTGACGGATATGTTTCAGAACATACCCGCACCGTATGGGAAATTTGCGATTACCGGTAATCATGAATTTTATGCAGGCCTTGATCGTGCCCTGGCATTTACCGAAAAAGCGGGTTTTACCATTCTCAGGGGAGAAGGACTAACCGTATCCGATCTTCTCAATGTCGCGGGTGTAGACGACCCTGCCGGGAAACGCTATGCCCCGGACCGCGCAGCATCTGAAAAGGCGCTGCTGGAAAAAATGCCCAGGGAAAAATTCACCCTCTTTTTAAAGCACCAGCCGGTAATCAGCAATGAGTCGCTTGGCAGGTTTGACCTCCAGCTTTCAGGTCACACCCACAAGGGACAGATCTTTCCCTTTAATCTGGTTACAAAGCTTTTCTACCGGATGCACACCGGCCTATCAAAGGTCAATGGTAATACGCTTCTCTATGTCAGCAGGGGTACAGGGACCTGGGGGCCGCCGGTTCGATTTTTGTCGCCACCTGAGGTTACAGTCATCGACATAACATACGAGAGAAAAAAACAGCATGGTTGAAGACCTATCCGCCTTATCATCATTTGAAAAATCGATAGTCCATAAAAGCGACTTATCCCGCCTCCCATTGAAGATTCAGGAAAAGATATTATATTGTTATAAAAAACCATCCTTGTCGTGATTGATGAAGTCATGAGACTCCCAGTCATTAGGTAATTTGCTTCTGCATTTCACCGAATATGGAAACATATTGCGAAGTGTCGGAACAGGAGGAACCAATGAAGAAAAAAAACGAAAACTCGTCTATTGAGGCGTATTTGAAAAAACGGTTTGATATGAATGACAAAGAATTAGAAAAAAAGATCAAGAACATGACGGATGAAGATTTGATAAGAGTGTTTTTGGCCATGTTAAGGGAAGACAAAAACAGGGCCGCCTATTTGTTTCAATTCATAAAAGAGGTCGTCAACAGCTCCGCTGCAATGGGACGCGAAGGCTATCAGCCCATCGCCATGTTTACCCTGTACGCCCGTGAATCGGAAGGGGTGACGGAGTTTAAATTCCGCCCTGCAAGGACGGGGAGTGAAGACGTGTATCGAAATTTGAAATTAAAGCGATTGTTCGAGCTTGTTAACGACGCATGGGTTCAGCATGGAAATGAGGTTTTTGGGGGTATTGACGAAAAGACCCGGGTGGACATGTCGGCCCTCGATGCATGGGCAAAGGCAGTTGAAGATTAGAAAGAAAATCTACTATGGGATATTCATGCAGAGCTTGCTTAAAATTCACCTAAATTCTATGACCTTTAAACCTGTGTTATCTCCGATCGTTCAATCAGCTCAAAGCCAATAAAACATATTGTGATTAGGATTATTATGGTTTCCAGTATGAATCACCGGTCAAACATTCTCATCTCTTTAGCGATATCTTTTATTTCATGATACTGCATTTCTTCAGATTGGATCTTATGTATGTCCAATGCAAAATTATATGGAAAACTGTCTTTTTTGGTTTTTTATGGACATAATGCGATTAATCGACATAAAATGACTTCGGATTGGGGTTTTGTCAAAATATATGAATCCTGCAATTTTTTATGGGTGAAAAGATGGAAAAAATATTCGATGGTAAAAAAAAGGTGAAATTGGGCACTGAAAAGGACCCCGCCATTGTTAATGTCAAAACAAAGAAAAGAATGGAAGAGGTCGCAAAGATTTTTGAAAAAAATGGCTGGAAATATACAATTGAAATAGACCGGGATAAACCGGAGGATATTACCGATTTAGAAATATTATTGAATTGGCCGAAACCTAAAGAAACCGAAAATAAAGTTGGACGCAATGATCCCTGCTCGTGTGGAAGCGGGAAAAAGTATAAAAAATGCTGCGGCAAATAAGACCATAAATATTATGTTCGTACAGAGTTTGATTAAAATTCACCTAAAGTCTACGCCCCTTTTCACCCCGTGTTACCTCAATATATCAAAAGTTTGAAAGCTTAAAAGCGAACCACAATATTTTGTACCCACCTTATTTTTTTAAATTCTAACACTGTTTGCGTAACATTTCGTTTTTGCACGTTTAAATGTGTATTTGCAAATTTTTTTAAAAAAAACAAATAATTAGCTTGCTTTCTCTTTATATAAAGATTATTATGTATTCAATCAATCAAGTCCTGCTTAACCTGCGGGATGGTTTCGTTCTGAAGGCACAATCCATTTGTCAAAGTGGTATCCTCCAGTTTGCGACGTTGAAAATATTTATGAAAGGAGGATGTTATCATGACCAATGGAACTGTTAAGTGGTTTAACGACCAAAAAGGGTTCGGATTCATTGAGCGGGAAGACGGACAGGATGTGTTTGTTCATCATTCTGCAATCAATGCAGCCGGTTTTAAATCCCTCAATGAAGGTGATCGAGTTTCCTTTGAGATAGAGCAAGGACAAAAAGGCCCTGCCGCTGCAAATGTCACTGTGATTTAACCTTATGTTCTGAATAAAAAGGGCATTCCTTCGTATAGAGAGGAGTGCCCTTTTGTTTCTTTTGAATAGTCCTGTTTGTAATTACAAGATCTTAAACCCAATATAATCCTGGCCAAATTCCTTTTCTTTTCACCACTATCAAGAATAACGGCCTCTGAAGTGACAGTATGGCGAAATCACATGAATCAATTAAAAAGCGTAATAAAGAATTAGCAAGGAAAGAAAAGAACGATCTGAAAAGACAACGCAAAATAGATAAAAAGGATATAAAAGCCGAAAAGAATCCGGATCCGGCTAATCATAGTTGGGCCGAAAATAAAAATTAACCTGCAATTTTTATTCGGTCTTGAAAAACTCCCGCATTGCGGGAGTTAGAGATAGATGGCGCTGCCTTGGAGTATTGTTCCAAAAAATACAAATTCCAAGCACCAAATTCCAAATAAAACTCAAATTCAAATATCCAATGACCAAAACCTTCCAGAACGAGACATTGTTTGGATATTCGGATTTCGGTCATTGGGATTTGTTTGGTATTTGGGATTTGATATTTGCGATTTCAGTAAGTCAATGAATATTCAACAAAGCAAATCCCCTCTGAGGATAACTAAAGCCTGACCCTTTGGGCCAGGATTCTTTACTTGTGAGTGGCTGGGGAGAGGATTATAGAAAGAACAGGGCCGGGATTCCACTCTGAGCCGGTGGTCATGAAGCCTTGATATGTATTCTACTGTAGTTTTTCAGTAGTCGATCATAAGTAGGGGGTTTTATGTTATATATAGGAAATTTTTATTATGTTTCGAATCAGGAAGAAGAATTGGATCAAAATAGAAGGCATGGCGAATTTAACTTGATGATTGAGGCAGACACCACTGAGGTCGCTGTAAATTTGTTCAAATTACGTATCTTGGCTCTGCAAAAATCGAGGGATTTTTTTGGGGGAGATTGTTCAATTTTTTTCACTCATCTGCAGGAATTTGAGGGATTACCCAGAACAGAAGCTTTAGTATTAAACTATAAATCATATGCCGGAGATCCTTTTATGCCTTTTATTGGCTGTATTATTCCGTCTGATCAGGTTGATGCCTGCAAAATCCATAATTGGCAAAACAGCACGCCGGAAATAGATGGACAAAATCAGAGGGTTTTTTTGGAATTTAAATCATCATCAACAGGTGATTAAAGCAAATCCTAAATTACTCAAATCGAATTTTGACCGGCCTGCTCCCCGGAAGCCACGCCCTTTAGGGCGGGGAAGGCTTCACTCGATTGTTGTTTCAAAAAGGAGAATTTGAACCATGAAACTCAGATTATTACAGGATCGAATAGAAACTAAAATGGAGGTTAAGACAAGATGGCTAAACTAATAAAATATAACATGAAAGCCCGTGAAGCGATGCTGAACGGGGTAAGAACCCTTGCTGATGCGGTTGTTGTTACCCTGGGTCCCAAAGGAAGAAATGTCGTTCTGGACAAATCCTGGGGATCGCCGACGGTCACCAAAGACGGCGTCTCAGTGGCCAAAGAAATCGAATTGGAAGA
>JAWOIY010000150.1:0-9717 GCA_046484425.1 Desulfobacterales bacterium
AAGAAATCTATATTCTATAGTCGGATAGAGTAAAAGGCGTTCCGTATTATGAAAAGAGGCAGCATCGTGATAGGATGCAGGCCTCATGCACTCTGTTAATAGAGGGGCTGTGTTTGTGAGATATTAACTTTAGGAAGTCAATTAAATCAACAGTACCAAAACATTGCGCTGCTAAGTAAGGTGCAGATATCAAATAAGTGTTTTATCCATCGTCCCGCCAGAGGTACATACCTTTGATGTTATCGTGTTATGATCTTTCCGGCAACAAAATTTAAAGCTGAATATATTGAGGCGGGATGATGGATAAAACACTTATTTGGTATCGGTAGTTGAGCTACTTCTGGACAAGTTGGAGTAATCACACAAAATAAAGCAGACCAAATTCATGCGATCACAATTACATACCACAGCTATTCTTTTTTCCGCTTTTTGAGCATATCACAAACTTAGGACTTTTGAATTTAGATAGAGGAATCGAGACAACTATCGATTGGTGATACGTTATTACAATATCTCAGAAATTTCAGGTGCTTGATATTAGGACGAAATTGCAGCTATCACTAACATGGCTGTTCAACGGTATATATTGTTTAATTTTGAGAGTACTTTAAATTATCAACAAAAATATAATCATGCATGTCCAATTTTTTTTATGCGTTTAATCTTTTTAAAATTAATTCTGAAAAAACTTGACACGCGCATCGATATAATGTAGTAATTTAGTTGATACTTAAATGGATGATTAAAATGGAAACTAAACAAGCTGAGTTATTTAAAGTTTTGAGTGTTGATACTCGTATCAGAATCATCGAACTGTTGAAACAGAAAGGTCCGTTAGGAGCAAACGAGATGTCCGAAATATTGGGGATTACACCTTCAGCCGTTTCCCAACATCTAAAAACTCTTAAGAACGCCGGACTAGTTCGCTACGAGCGTAAAGGATATTGGATACCTTATGAAATAGACCCGGGCGCATTGGAAAAATGTGGAGAATTTTTATCTTCAGTTTGCACATGCGGTTGCAAAGGAACTGGAGAGTTTTTTAAGGCGGAACTTGATAAGTCCAAAGACAAAGTTGCTCTTTTAGAAAAGTACGAAAGAAAACTTCAGGAGGAACTCAATAAGGTACAAACTCAGCTCGAGGAATTAAAAAAAGAGATTTAATTTTTTTTACATTATAGTTTAGTATATGCTTAAATGCTTAATAACAATCATCTATAGAAAGGAGGTGATAACAGATGTGTCAGCAAAGAGAGATCCCTAAATTTTCCGAATTGGCAGGTTGTACCTGCGGCTGTTGTAGATGTGGATGCGGTCAGTCTTTTCGAAGTTTCTTTTCTGCTAAAGAGAAACTGGAACGCTTGGGAAGCTATAGAGACCAACTAAAAAAGGAACTGACCGGGGTCGAGGAATGCATCAAGGAACTCAAAAACAAATAATCAAATAAAAAGGAGGTGATAAAGATGACCGATAAGAAAGATAGCAATTGCGGCTGTGGTTGCCTGCCTGAGTTAAAAAAGGGCGCAAAGACTTCAAAGCCTGAGGTCAAGAAGTCTGAGAAAGACAAAGGCTAATAGACCTTGAAAATATCGAATACAACCGGGGCAGATATGGATATTTCCTTTTGCCCCGGTTGTTCAATGTATGAAATATTAGAAAAAACCTTGGACTGGAGAATTACCGTTTTAATGAAACGATATCATTGTTTCACGAAAGGAAGAATCCATGTTATCAGAAAAACAAAGAAAGATATTTGCCGATTTTCACAAATCAATTGAAACCGAAGGAGCACTTGATGATAAAACCTCTCATATAGTCAAGATTACAGCGGCCATGGCTTTTGGCTGCTATCCTTGAATGGAACAACTCTTTGGCGTTGCCAGGGAAAAAGGAATCTCCGATGATGAAATCGGAGCAGTGCAGTTGCATGTAATGATGGTTTCCTCAGGAAGAATCATGATGCAGGTTGATGACCTAACCGGATAGAGACCGTAAAAATTGTTCCCCGGGTGAACATTGATTTTACAACGGTCAGATTTTTCTTGAGGGATAGTTGCATACTGGAGAACGCGGTTACCTTGGTTTGTTTTATCTCATAAGCTACGACCTTGGATAGCTTGCCAGACCTCAACCTATCAGAATCGTTACCAATTTTAAAGATACGTTTTCGATATCAAAGGCGAAGGTTTGAAAACACAACCCTATTTCCACCATCCATTATTTATATGCTAATCCTTTAACCCGAGCAATTCTCTTACCCGGCGTGTGCCTTTGCGGTTTGCTTCCGTTGTAAATGGATCTTGGCCTCGATCCCTTTCAGCGTCTTTGAGAAGCGCTTCAACGGCTTCACGCCCGTCTGGGGACTTTATAGCCTCTCTGGGGGATTTCCCTCCTAGAGCCGGTATATTGCCGTCCACCCAACTTTCCCAGTGCTTGCATATCATTCCGGCCAGTTGCTCCTGTACCTCAGGGTGTTGCATCAACTCACCATGTTCCGGGGAATGTTTCCTTGCGACGGTCCCTGCCATATGTTTGTTCATCACCGAATCAACATCTTGAATCTCGTCGACTTTGAAATGAGCACCTGCGCCCAGCCTGATATCGATCTCATGACGGAGGGTCTCGGCCCTTTTAGCAGAGTTGACCTCAGCGGTCAGTCGGCGGTCGTCGATCACGATACGGCCTAGTACAGTATTGGGTATCCCGGGGCTGCCCTTATGACCTTGGCGGTCCCATGGGATTTCGACCCTAATGATCCGGTCGGTGTCATCCCGTTTCGCATCGACGCGGAGCTCCTCAGAGTCCACGGTAGTACAAAGGTTGCAGAGCTTCTCAAAAGCTTCTTCGGTTGACGACACCTCATAAATCAGCCGGTGAAATTCCATCGGATCACCATCCGTGTTGCATAGTTGCGGCAGGGAATGCAAAGCATGGTCGATGTGTAAATACATCTCCCGGATTTCGACGTCCCATTCATACAACGTGTCATCGGTTATGGAAGATAAGCCGCGACGCAATTGTTTTCTCAATTGAATGATATCCGGTTTGCGGCCGGGAGGAATAATGGTGGGGCTAAGCCCTATGAGCATTCCCACGCCGTCTACAGAAACCGCACGGCCATAAAGCAGGTCTCCGGGCTGTAAATATTCTGATCCGTACCGCTCTTGGACCTCGATACGGTTGCCCTTTAAAACATCTTGCAACCACATCCCCTTTCCCTTATCAACGCGTAATACTTCCAGGAAACTGTAAGGTTTACGGTTAAAGTTTTCGATCAGTTTGCGTTCCAGAGGATCGAGTCGGTTGCCGTGCTCTTCAGCGTAAAGCTCGCTCACGGTCCGACCCTCCGGTCCCGGTTGTTCCAATTCGGCTTCCACAGGATCGTACTCCCAGTTGAATAAAAACCATGGCCAAAACAAGGGACCGACCCGATCAAGGGTGTCTTCATCGATCTCATCCTCTAGGCCGGGCCAGAGCAAAAACTCGTCCATAGCCACATCAACGGCTTCTTCTCCGAATGTCCGGGAGGCATAGGAAAGCAAACGATCCACAAGACGATCATGTGCCTCCGACAATCGCCGATAGTACAGCGTTTGGGAAGGTACGGCTTGTTTGCCCATACAGCATTTTTTGTATTTTTTCCCACTGCCGCAGGGGCAAGGCTCATTCCTGCCAACTTTCGGCGTATCCCTTTTATGCGGAACTATTTTTCCGTTTTTTTCAAGCATTCCTTGATCTTTCTTTTTCTTGTAATTATAAGCCAATTCGTTCAATTCATTCTCTCTGGCTTTTTGCTTTTTTTCTTGTTCAATTCTTTTTTTTAAAATATCCGGCACTTCTGGAATATCCACATTATGAATCATACTAAGGCATTCCAGAGCTTCACCTATATACGTTGCATCATTTTCATTGGCATATACATCCTGCAGTTTTTCAATCCCTCGTTTATCACCGATTCCTCTCAGGCAAAAAGCAAATATTTCATAGGAATCCATATCATCATCGCTCTCGCCTTCCCATCGCTGCAAGGCAAGATCATATGCCTCAGAGTATGGAAGGTGCTCAAGAATCGGGAAACTTTCCCAGTCACCCAGTTCCTGGTTCTTAATTGCAGTGAGGATACTTTCATCTGCGGATTCATCCAGTGAATTTATTGCTCTGAGCGCGTCACTATATATATAGTCCATACTGTCTGAATTGCGAAGGACACGAATCAAGTCAGGAACAAAGTCCTTATTTCCAATCTGGCCCATCATTCTGATCGTCCAAATATCTCCCCAGGTCATTAAATCCTTAGTCAAAGCGTCTTTCAGTTCTGATGTGGGTGCCAGTTCCTTAATTTTTTTCTGGATTGATATTGGAAAACTGGAACCAGTATTTTTTAGCGCTTGAATTAAGTCCTCGACACCAGCATCAGGAGATAGCGCCTTTAGGTAAACGTTCCGCTCTTTAATGGCAAAAAATACTGACATAATTAAGGAGATAATATTCCTGCCCAACTCTTTTAAATCCTTAATCCGCTTCCATACTGAAGAACGTTTTGAAAGATTTTCAAGTATGGCAATGCATATTGTATCCTGATCAAATGACTCGCTTAGCCAATATGGATGCGAACCTTTTGAGTAGCGTGCGTGAACAATACTGCGGGCATTAAACATTACCATTGTGGAAAAATCCTCGTATTGCCCATTGTCAAGAGTTTTGATCATATTCTTACGCAAGGATTCATCTAGTTCAATTGTTGAATTTCTTACAATAAAATTATCGATGACATCCCTTGGTTTGTTCAAGATATTATTTTGACTGAACTCGGTAAAATCTCTGAAATACTCCGCTCCTCCTAAAGCATATGTAAAATTTCTCAAAAATGTTTCGTAAAGCTGATCCAGATCATCTAATTCGAAAAACCTATCCAAGACAAGAGGCACGTCTTCAGGATTATGATGTTGTAATAAATTTCTCATCGCCGATGCCAGCATGAATGTGTCCTTCATTTGGATAACGGCGGATTTTAATGCAACCCTGCAATCCTCGAGGCGAATCTTTCCAAGGTAATCTAAAACACCTAAAAACGTTTCTGCACTGTCGGCAACTGAAAAATATTCAAGCATCACATCAACTGCTAGTTCATAACACATAATCCCGAGAGCCATTGCACAGTTACCGGGAATATTACCTTGTCCATTCTTAAAACTTTCCAAGATGGCCGGTGCATGATGAATAGCTTCATGCATCGCAAGATATCTTGGAGCAGCGCATGCCAAATGTTCATCCTCGTCGCTGATCAGGTTAGACACTTTGTCTGTGTATCTGTTCGAGAAATGGCTCTCTAAAGCCTTAAAAGCCCAACGCCGTACTAATTTATTCTGATGGGAGAGGTGATTTACATAATCCTCATAATCCCAAAGCTTATTCATGATGTTTCCTTTTAAGAGTAATCATTATTGCTGCTTGATTGTTGTGCGCTGTTTTTGTCTCCTGATGCACTCGGACCAGGTCGGACTTCATAGTATACTGAATACGATATTCTACTATAACCTATGGTAGGGAAAACACAAATTAGGGGGACTTGAAATTTCATCATAATTGCATGTATCTTGCCATTTGAACAAATATCTTAATGGTTTCAGACCTTTTGATACGATTAGCGTACCTGGTTCTCATATTGAGAATTATTATGTCCCCTGATCATCCCTCTCCCACTATATGTTGTGTCGACATTCGATGCCTTAAAATGCAAGATTCCGTGCCTGAATCTTGCATTCCTGAAAAGTGAAGATTTGTAACCAACATCATTACCTCGGTTTTTCTCACTTAGTTAGGGAAAGCTCCCGAAAAACAAGTCAGGCTTTGAAATAGCTATTATGGTCAGAAAGATTAATAGAAATTTTCGCTTAAATTTGAACTCGAACTCTGGTGATACCAAATAAGTGTTTTATCCATCGTCCCGCCGGAGGTAGATACCTTTGAGGTTATCGTTTTACGATCTTTCCGGCAACAAAATTTAAAGCTGAATATATTGAGGCGGGATGATGGATAAAACACTTATTTGGTATCTCACGATTTTGAAACCTCGAAAAAACTACGAGCAATAGCAGGTATCCGTCTCCAATCAACCGGCTTGCTTTTTGCGTCGGCTGATCAACCTTGTTAGGCGTCATTGGTTGAATTCCGACCTTTTTGATAGGGAACTAAAAAAAGCTGTTTATTACCCCAATAGATAAGTAGACCCAAAACGACATAACTGACAAGCGCTGGGATTAACCAGTCTGGGCCCCGGAAGTACAGCAAAATAGTAAAAGTCAACGAAATGAGTAATATGAAGATAAAAATAGCTTGCCTGTATTTTGTATCGGTATCAACCGTGAAACTACCTCCACAATCTGGGCATATTCTGAAACTCTTAAAGAGACCTTGATGTGGAAGCTCCCTAAGACGAATCTCAAGACTGCAATGCGGACATGTTGTCATTGAGAGATGTCTCCTCACCCGCGGCGTTAGATAGTTAAGAATTCCTGCCTCTAACAATTGAAAAAACCGACTTCTTTTTAAATTCCAATATAATGAATTTGGATGGACTCATTATATCAATCAATAATTTCATATGGTCCTCATCAGCGAAGAAAATAGAATGGAAGAACTTAACTTTGTCATATTTTTGTCCATCATATTCATATTCAAATTTGACTTTATTTCCAAAGAGGACGTTCTCGATAGAGATAATTTTAGCTGAAATTTCAAAACCATTTTTTGCAAGATATAGCGCCGTTTTTATTTTGTATAGAGAAAAGGGAAGGCAAACGAAACTTACAACAAGAAAAAATATAAGAAGAACCATTTCCAAGGATTTCGGCAGTTTTAAAAAAGGTATTAACATTAGAATAATTAATGACCAAAAACAAAAACCTATCAATAAATCATTAATGAAAAGCTCTTTTATAACTTTTCTTTTTTTATTGTTTTTCATATATTTTTTTACTTGATATTAAGTTTACGGCGATTTTTTATTCCATGTTGGGGTCTTATCTGCCCAGCCCTACAACATTCACAAAAATATATCCTAACAGCGGAAAAGTACTATTAGTGTTAACTTGCCAAAAACAAGTTATCAACTAAGTACAGATATATGGAGACGATCTCACGAAAATCCGGCTTGTCAAAACCTTTGATCTCTAGACCATAAGAAATGAATTCCGGCGCAAATCACATCTCGGCGAGCCACCAGCTGTTACGCGGCACAGCCGTTGACGATCCGCCGGATGCGCCAACGCATCACCGCGGCATCAGCGCGAACACACCCCAGCCCAGGTATTCACGAGTGTAAGCGGCGTAGCGCTCGGGTTCCGAGGTCAGTTTGGCTCGAACATCTTTCGCGAACTCGTCGTCGGGATTGGCTTCAAGCCATCGGCGCATGGTGAGCCATTTGGCCGCCTCGTATCTGTCCCAGCCGTCTTGGTCAGCCAGAACCATTTCAACGACGTCGTAGCCAAGGTGGCCGAAAGACGCGAGAAGTTCTGGAAGCATGAGAAAGTCGGAGATTGAGTTGGCAAGACACCCCTTGGCAACATCCTCCGTCGGCGGTAACTGCCGCCAGTAGGGCTCGCCGATGAGGATGATCCCTCCGGTGCGCAGGCTCCGCGCCAGAAGCTCGATAGTGCCGACGACTCCACCGGCGATCCAAGTGGCACCGACACAGGCAGCCACACTGGCCTTCTCGTCAGAGACATAGCCGGCAGCATCGCCATGAATGAACTTGACTTGATGGGCGACGCCGAGTTCTTCAGCACGAAGTTTCGCTTGCTCGGTGAACAACTGGCTCATGTCGATGCCGATGCCGATGACACCGTGATCGCGTGCCCAGGTGCACAGCATCTCGCCCGAACCGCTGCCGAGGTCGACCACTCGGTCCCCCGATTCCAGACGCAGCGCCGCGCCGAGAGTGGTGAGCTTTTCGGGTGTGAACGGGTTGTGGATGCGGTGAGCACTCTCAGTGATGTTGAATAGTCGTGGGATGTCCATTGTGGAAAATTTCCTTACGGGTGTGAATGGATTCGGTCACGGCCTAACGTGGAATTCAGGGGCCCGCGCTGTTTGCGGGCCCACTGGAATGTTTGGTTAACCAAAATTTATATTTTTTAATATACTTTTTAGCCACATACTCCCTTTTGGAGTGACTAGCCAATATAATGCACCACAATTTGCTGTTACTGTTACCCAATATGTGATTCGAAAAGATAATTTTTTGGATTTGTGTCTTAAAAAACTTTGTGCAATCTTGGCACCTGGCCAACCACCTAACAGTGACAACGTATGTAATGTACTTTCAGTAGTTCGCCATTTACCCCATTCAGCTGCATTTTTGTCTTTTGCGTACATTAAAAAGGCTGCGACACTCATGACTGCATATAAGCCAATTAGTTCGATTGGAATTAGCTTTGATTCAAAGAGATAATATAGAACGAATGAAAAGGCACTGAATAGAATTATTGAAAAGAGCTTCTGCTTCAGTTCTCTGCCATTATTTTTATGCCCTTTTATTGGCGCAACATCAATTGCACACACCCTACCTATTGAATCGGTTGAAGTATAATATTGCACTTCTAGGTTTTTAATAGGGCGTTTATGACGATAGCTATAATCATTAATGTTGAAAAACAATGGGTTACCACCCAAGTTTGGGGTTATGAAACCAAAACCCTTTTCTTCATTCCAATTTGATATGATACCATTTTTTATATTCATTTCGGTTTCATATGGTTACCATTTTAATACATGGAATTTATCTACTATATCATCTTATACCTGCAGCAATTCTCCACGCCATACGATACCAAGTCAGCCGAAGTGGAAAAAATTGTCCACTTATTGCTTTTCTCTTGGAAGATTCCATAGTAATTGATTTTATCATACGTAATATGGAAAACAAACAAAAATTCACACCAAAAAAATAAATCAAATCGATGGATCATGTAGTTGAAATTATATAATATTATCATTATGCTCGATCGATTGAGAAAACATATAGCCAATGGATTTTGCGCTATATCTGTTTTTATGACAAAAAGCACCATCCAAAAGATATGGATACCCAGGAAATTGAGCGTTTTTTGTCCCATCTGGCAACTAACGAAAACGTTGCGGCTGCAACAAAAAAAAAGGCCCTTATTGCACAGAAGATGAGATAGATAGAAAGAAAGGATTTTTAAACAAATGCAACCTGTCCATCTATTGATGGCCAGGTTGCATTTATGCCTCGTGGATAGGCTGCATGCATGTAAAATCTGGAGCAAAAGCTCGACAAGCTGGTTTTTCCTGATAAACTGTGTAAAAAATAATCGGGAAAAATGGGAGTACTGATTTTAATGTGGAGGTTCGGCAAATGAACAAATACGGATTTTTAGGGCTTGGCATCATGGGAAAGGCGATGGCAACCAACCTTATCGAAGCAGGACTGGATGTAACTGTCTGGAACCGCACCCAGGAAAAATGCACACCTCTTGTCCCGGACCTTGGGATCGGTGTCGCCGAGGGCGCCGAATTTGTACTGCTTCTCGGTCCAGGTGTGGCCGCAGAGTTGGACCACCTGGAGATTGTAGTCCTTCAGCACCTTCTCGACCTCGCCCGCGTTGTTCTCGTCGATCTCCGTCGGCACGTGCAACTCGATCCAGTCGATGCCCTACGTCTCGCACACCGACTTGATGCGATCGATGACCGATA
>JAWOIY010000198.1:0-4644 GCA_046484425.1 Desulfobacterales bacterium
TTCAGAACTTCGATACGATCAAGGCAGCATGCAAGGTGAAACCACCCGAACTGTCTGAATCGCATCCGGATTACGGCTCCTACCAATCTGTCACCAGCGGAGACAAGGAAGTTTTTATCCGCCGCATGCTGCGCGACGCACTCGAAGCATTTCAAAAACGCTTAACGCCGCCTTAAACGCAATTATACCGCTTCCCAAAAGTAAAAAAAAAGAATCATACAGTTGAGGTCACGGGGCGGGTTTTGGCATTGCCGGGAGCAAACCGCGGATTTATGGATTCTCCCCAAAGATTTTCAATGCGAATTTGGTAATCCGCGGATCATCGTAATCCAAGAATTGACCGCTGAATTTTTGGGGTGCGTATAGCGCCAACCAGGCAATGGAACGTGCGGGTATCTCCGGAGGCTCGAGTTCCCCATTGTCTTTAAGCTGCCGGTAATACGCCACCTGTTCGTCTGACATAACCTTGACGCCCTCATTTCGAATGAATGCCTGCATATCGGTATCAACAACGCCCGGTCGAACCGTCACAGCGGTCAATTCAGGATTTTCCTCAGCCAGCACCTGTGTAAAATGGTTTAGGGCGGCTTTTGCAGCGCAATATGCGCTGGCGTTTTTCAGGACCCGGTTCGCTGCGCCACTGCTTACATTTACAATCCGACCGTACTGTCTGCACAAAGAAGATATTGCGGCCCTTATCATATTGAAGGGACCAAGAAGATTGACCTCGATATTATACCGCCAGGCGTCCGGTTCTGCACGTGAAACCGATGAAATGGGCTGGATGATGCCGGCATTGTTCACCAGGGCGTCAATCCGTCCGAATCTGTCCAGTGTCAGTTCAACGACACTGCGGCAGGCATCGTAGTTGGAAACATCCGCTGTAACGATAAGCGGTTTCCCTCCCAGATAACGAATATCCCCTGCAACGTTTTTCAGTTTTTCTTCAGACCGCGCAACAAGGGTGACGGCCGCCTGGACCTTTGCCAGCCAGCGAGCCACGGCAGCCCCCAATCCTCGGGAAGCACCGGTAACAATAACTACAGGAATATCGTGCATGTCATCATTCCCTTATTTATTTTGTAACTATTTAGGGAGGCAGTTGTTTTCCCGTAAAGATACCACTGTCGCCTTCTTTATCAATCTGGTAGCGATATCCGACGCAAGGACGTTATCATATCCTGCATATCAGAGGGTATCGGTGCTTCAAACGAAACGATCCTTTTCGTCATGGGATGGATGAACACAAGACGCCAGGCATGCAGCATCTGTCTGGGGACCGATTTGAAGTCATCTTTTCCATCAGCAACCATTTTTCCGGACTTTCGACCGCCATACACCGGATCACCGATAACCGGATGGCGGATAGCGGCACAGTGAACCCGAATCTGATGGGTCCGGCCGGTTTTCAGGTTAACCTCTATCAGGCTTGCCAGCTCAAAACGTTCTCTGATCTGCCACGATGTCTCCGCAATGCGGCTTTTCCGGCTATTTGTCGACATCTTTTTCCGATCTACAGGATGCCGGCCGATGGGAAGTGATACTGTACCCGAATCGGTATCCATTTTACCATAAACAAGGGCCAGGTATTTTTTTGTGATTTTTCTCGACTTAAATTGCTTTGACAGATTCTGGTGTGCCGCCCCATTTTTAGCGGCCACCAGTACACCCGACGTATCTTTGTCGAGTCTGTGCACAATCCCGGGCCTCAGCTTTCCCCCGATCCCTCCAAGTCCCGGGCAGTGATATAGGAGTCCGTTCACCAGCGTCCCGCTGTAATGACCCGGTGCCGGGTGCACCACCAGTCCGGGTTGTTTATCGACGACAATAATATCATCGTCTTCGTAAAGGATGTGGATCGGAATTGGCTCCGGTTTGAATAATACAGGTTCCGGCGGGGGAATAGCGCCACAGATCTTATCACCTGGTTTTACCCGATAACCCGGCTTTTTGGCGACACCTTGAACCCGTATCATCCCATTGCGGATCAGGGTAGTAGCAACAGAACGCGAAATATCGGAAATGCGGGAGGCAATGAGCAGATCAAGACGCTTGCCTGAATCGGACATATCAACAAGAATGGTAAAGGAACTCTGGTCTCGCATATTCTAATAAAGGCAGGCTAATCGTCGGGAATATCTGAACCGTCCGCATTTTCGGTTTCTTTAGGGGGAAAGAGCAGTTTCATTTGAGATATAATCGCCTTTTCGTCCGTATTACTGGCAGTAGAAAGTTCCATTACAAGCAAGGTTTGGGCGGTATCATAAAGTTTGCGTTCACCAAATGATAGATCTTTGGTTAATTTCAACAGGGAAAGATCCCTAAAAACCTCAGCCACATCATAAAGGGAACCGGTTTTAAGCTTCTCCATGTATTCTCTGTATCGCCGATTCCAGGTCTGGGTTTCAGAAGATGAACGATCCCTTTTTTTCATGACATCGTAAACTTTAGGGATATCTTTTTCATCAATGACGTCCCTGAGCCCGACCTGTTCGACATTCCAGGTGGGGATCATGATCGTCATTTCGTTTTCGATGATTTTCATCATGTAAAAATCATGTTCTTCGCCGTTAACCATCCTGGTTTCAATGGCATTAATCCTTCCGACACCATGGGCGGGATACACCGCAAGATCTCCAACTTTAAATTCCCGAACGTCTGGTTTTTTTTCAGGCGTTTCCGTTCCTTCTTTATCCTTTTTCTTTATCATTTTAACACCGGCATATCTTTAAAAAATGATCTTCCATCACGATCTTTTACATTTTTGACATCGGCTCTTCAATTATCTCTTATAAGTTAAATTTATACCATACAATGGATAAACAATCAACCACAACAATCAATAAAAAAGGATCGGTGCAACAAAGCACCGATCCTTTTTATTGTATCTGTATTTATGAATGTCGTCTTACAGCAAGAAGGGTACCATCAGCAGTGCCACAACATTCAGGATTTTGATCATGGGGTTGATGGCTGGACCTGCGGTATCCTTGTAAGGATCGCCAACCGTGTCGCCGGTAACCGCCGCATGATGGGCATCGCTTCCTTTACCGCCCAAGTGGCCGTCTTCAATGTATTTTTTGGCATTGTCCCAGGCAGCCCCGCCGGTGGTCATGGAAATCGCTACGAAAACACCGGTAACGATACTTCCGATCAAAAGTCCGCCAAGCGCTACCTTGCCCAGTAACAATCCGACGACAAGGGGAGCCACAACCGGAAGAAGTGCCGGAACGATCATTTCCTTTAAAGCAAACTTGGTGACAATATCCACACATGCACCGTAGTCCGGTTTTGCGGTGCCTTCCATAATGCCCGGAATTTCGCGGAACTGGCGACGAACCTCTTCAACCACTGCGCCTCCGGCATTGCCCACCGCTTTCATGGCAATGGAAGCAAACAGGTACGGTAATAGCCCGCCGATAAAAAGACCGATAATAACGTTTACATCGGACAAATCGAATTTAATGGCCGCAGCGCCTGTTTCACCGTGTAAGGCAAATTCCTGCACATAGGCTGCAAACAAAACCAGAGCCGCCAATCCGGCAGAACCAATGGCATACCCTTTGGTCACCGCTTTGGTGGTATTTCCAACAGCATCCAGAGGATCGGTCACGGCCCGGACGCTCTCATCCAATTCAGCCATCTCGGCAATACCACCGGCATTATCGGTAATCGGTCCGTAAGCGTCAATAGCAATCACCATGCCGGTCATGGAAAGCATGGACATGGCTGCCATGGCAATTCCGTAAAGGCCGGCAAATTGATTCGCCAGAAAAATCGCCAGGCAGATGGCAAGAACCGGAGCAGCCGTGGCCTGCATGCTCACCCCAAGACCGGCAATGATATTTGTGCCGTGGCCGGTGGTAGATGCCTGTGCAATCTGTTTGACCGGGTTATAAATGCCTGTATAGTATTCGGTTATGATAACAATGACTACGGTAAGAACAAGTCCGATAAGTGTGCAATAGTAAATTTCCATTGAGGAAATGTCACCCAGCCCGACCATGAACTTTTGGGTGGCATAATAGAACGCGATAGCCGCTATGATGGCAGCGCCGAACATCCCCTTGTACAATGCGCCCATGATATATTCGCTCTTTCCGAGTCTCACGAAGAAAATGGCGATCATGGAAGCGATAATTGAGATAGCACCGAGCACCAGCGGGAATTCTGCTGCCATGGGGTTTTTCGGGAAAAGAAGATGACCGATCAGCATGGCGGCAACCGCCGTAACTGCATAGGTCTCAAAAAGGTCGGCGGCCATACCGGCGCAGTCACCCACATTGTCTCCAACATTATCGGCAATCGTAGCCGGGTTTCTGGGGTCGTCTTCAGGGATACCGGCTTCAACCTTACCGACCAGGTCTGCGCCGACATCGGCGCCCTTTGTGAAGATGCCGCCGCCCAGCCGTGCAAAAATCGAAATCAGGCTGCCGCCAAAACCAAGGGCGACCAGGGCCATAATGTCATGGGTTGCGGTATAGTACCCGGCTACGGCTGTTAGTGCCAGACCGGCCACTATCATACCGGTAACAGCACCGCCTTTAAAGGCCATAGAAAGTCCGGCCGCAAGCCCTTTTCTTGCCGCCTCTGCTGTTCTGACATTGGCAATGACCGACACCCGCATACCGATATACCCTGCAA
>JAWOIY010000155.1:0-42236 GCA_046484425.1 Desulfobacterales bacterium
TTTTTTTTGTAGTTCCCGGAATACTTTTTCCGGGCGATTCATTTACCACTGCTTTTTATAACTTCAATTTTTGTGCCAGGGTTCTAACACTCAGGGTCGCGTCACACATCATTTTGATTTATAAGAATAATTAGTTTAAAAAGCACTTTCAGGGCAGTCATTAACATCCATATAAAAAGCGTCATATTTGCCCAAGTGGGCATATATGACGCTTTTTTTAGATCTGTTATGGGTGGCAAATGATAAGGGCAGATTTAAAATGATAATCGACTTTTTCTTGGCGCCCGCATCGCATAACTGCTTTTAAGAAACCCAGCTGATTACAATTCAGTGCCGCGATGACGGGGGAAAAACTTAAACATTCGGAGACGTTTGAGAAATGGGTTCAGAGCTTGATTAAAGTATTTAAAGGATATGATACAAAGCACCTTCAAATTCAATTCGCCATGGTCTGGCCATGTCTGTTCAGGTAATATATAATGGCTTGAATGTTAACTTAATATCCTAATCAAGGATTGACCCCGTGACTTCATATATTTTCAAAAGAAAATACAAAATTTCCTCTATTGTGTTTTACCTCGCACACGCTTATATTAATTTAAAAGGGAATTTATTTCGAATTCTCGACACAATTTCCTAAAAAAGGAGAATAATTATGATTGGATGGGCTGTCACATTTTTAATCATTGCAATTATAGCCGGTTTACTGGGTTTTTCCGGAATTGCCGGTACTGCCGTCAATATTGCCTGGATTTTGTTTGTCGTTGGATTGATTCTTGCCATTGTGTTTGCCTTGTTAGGCCGGCGGCGACCACCTATATAAACTTTCACCCTGAAACATGATAGATATGCTGTCGTCTTGTCATTGTATCAGCTTTGATAAGCCGACAGCAATTTACCATATAGCCTTATAGCGTCGACACATTATTGCCCATTATAGGACGCGGGATGATGGACAAAGGCAAAAGCAAGTCAGTGCTTTCAACGTTGAACTTGTATCCGGGTGCAAAGCACCCGGCTTGTTTTGCAAGAATCAATCCGAATCATTTTCAAGCACCAGCCGGAAGCGTGGTTTGCCTGTGCGTAGCTTCTCCATGGCATCATTGACCTTGGACATGGGAAGTGTTTCGGTTACCGGACTGATGCTGTGTCTGGCGGCAAACTCAAGCATGGTTGCCATGGTAGCCGGACTGCCGAGCGGGGAGCCGCCGATGGATTTCTGACCGAGAATCATCGGGAATACGGTCACCGAGACTGAAGGCGCCGCCCCGACGATATGAAGTTTCCCTTTTGGGCGGAGGACGTTGATATAAGCGTCCCAATTCAGGTCTACATTGGCCGTAACCAGAATCATATTCAGAGAATTGGAAAGCTTGTCAATTGAATCAGTGTCGTGCGTGCTGACAAAATGATGAGCACCGAGTTCGCGGGCTTCATCCTCTTTGTCGGGACTGGAAGAAAATGCGGTCACCTCACATCCCCATGCTTTGAGAAATAGAAGGGCCATATGACCCAAACCGCCTATGCCGACGACACCAACGCGGTCGGTTGGCCGGATGTCATTCTGGATGATAGGATTGAACACCGTAATACCGCCGCAAAAAAGCGGGCCCGCCGTGGCAACGTTGATTCCCTCAGGCAATGGAATGACCCAGGCCTTATCTGCTCGCACTTTGTTGGCAAAACCGCCGTGGCGGCCGATAATGATACCTTCGGCGGTGGGACAGAGGTTGTAATTTCCCGACATACACTCGCTGCACATCATACACGACTTGGAAAACCAACCCAGGCCGACATTTTGTCCCGGTTTTAAATGCGCGACCCGTTCGCCGACCGCGCCAATTTTTCCGACAATTTCATGTCCGGGAACCAGCGGGTATTCTGACATTTGCCAGGCATTATTCAACATGCTCAGATCGCTGTGACAAACACCGCAAGAGCTGATGTCAATTTCAACCTGATCAGCGCCGAGTTTTCCGGGATCGTACTCAAAAGGTTCAAGCTTTCCTCCGAGGGTCAGAGCTGCATATGCTTTTATTGTCATTATCTTATCCTCCTCTTAAAAAGGCTCATGGTTAAATCGTTAATACTCCAGAGAGGCATATGTTTATTTTTCAAAATAACGCCTGAATTAACATAGTCAATCAGCTAGCAATGCGTGTTCGCTTGGTTTCGAACTCTTATGAAAATTCTCATCCATTCCTTGATTTGCCGCAAAGTGATACTATTCTAAAAAATAAGCCTAACATCAAAGGCTTCCGGACTTATTAACCGTGCAAGAATTCTGCACGAAAGAAATGGGGTCAGAAGAAATAGGGTCAGAGCTTGATTAAACTATTTAGCTGCTGGACTTTATTCAGCAAAATATTATCCTTTTGGATGCTATTCCGGCCTCTATCTGTTCTTAAGTTTGCCAATTTGTGAAGGTAGTTTTCAAGCACCATTGCAATTTTTCAGGATTGGAAGCCTGATTTTAATGTTTTTTATCCAGCGGCCCTGAACCGCTCTAACCTGATGTTCAAAAACTCAGAATTTGTTCGCAACTCGGTTAACCTTGGAACAATAATCATGATTCCGTGTATTTTCTGTTATCCATGAATTAAATCCTGAAATAACTTTGCCGGTTCCCGCATTATAGCTCCTTCCTCCTTTTTTAAGTCTATCGGCTGAATTGATGAATAGTTAAGTGCTCATTTCAGGATTCCCCATTTAAATTCGTCCCAGATTCAAAGAACTCAGGAGCCAGGAGTTAGAAGGTAGAATTGCCTTAATGATAGCTTCTATTTTCCGTTATAGATTTTATTAGCGACACACTCGGAGCTCCAAACTTTCACGACGTTTACACGCATTTAGAAGGTTGGCGAAATTTCTCAAGGTCGGATTCCCTTATTCCTTTTTTTTAATGGATCAGAAGCAGGGATTCAAAATTTTCAACATGATCCAGTTAATACAAATAAAACAATTTTATCTGAGGCTTCGCCTGTGGGAGAGTCTCCGAAATCCAACTCTGGTCTCGTTATTCATTTTTTCCTTTCTGAAAGCCGACAGGTGAAGCACACGATCCCCTTCGACAAGGGCCGACCCGGATGCGGTTCGAGACTCGAATGTGACCTTTTTGCCCAAACCAAGAGATGGATGATTTTCCCCTTTGCTTTTGATCGCTGATGCGACAAATCGCCGTGCGTCATCCGGCGGAACGGATTTGCTCTGCTGTTTATCACGACTGTCCAATGCGTCCAGGGCATAACTTTTCACCAGCTTATCGAAAAACCTTTTGAACGTGTCATGGCATCCGAAACCCTCTATCCCGATCACCCGGCCGTCAACGGCGAACACCGCTCCCACCTGCCAGTCAATCAACTGAAAGTTTTTGAGAAACTCGGACAGCGGATCTTCATAACTTTCATAAACATCGGCCATGGCCGCTGTGGGAGAATGAACCTCCATGCGCTCCAGTTTATCTGCGATATCATTCCATATCCGGCCTTGATCCGACCGGTAACCCCTGCCTGCCTTCAGGCTGTAGTTTATATCCTCCTGATGCGCCCTTCTCAAAGAGGCGTGCATCATCCGTTTCCCGGAAGCAAATGATCCCGATCTGTAAGTCCACCGCCGCTGCTCCACGCAGCTGACCGGAATAACCACCTCTGTTTTTCCGGCAATAAAAAAGCTCGAATTGACGATCCGGTTCTGCTTGGCGCCCACAAGCTCTTCGCCTTCGATGATCAGAACGCTCTTTTTCCCAAGATTTTTGAGTTTGAGCTCCGGAACACTCCCTTCCTTGCTGAGTTCGGTAATTTGGATCAGCTTTTCATCCAAGGCCTGTTCGAGGGTCCGGTAATCCGGCTTATTTCCGTCCGGCGCCAGCAACGGAAATATGGTTAAATTACGGTAAACCTGCTTGCGTGCAATTTTGGCTGTTTCCAAAAACGATTTGACGTGATCCATGATAACCTCCTTGTGAGACCTCTAAAAAACACCCCCTTTTACCCAATTTCTGTGTCAAACTCAGATTTTAATCCTCGAAATACTTTTATGTATGTCTGTGGTTAAAATATTCATTTTCCTTGAACTTGGGCAAAATTTGATATTTTTAAAAGGCCTCCTTTTATTTTTAAAAAGGAGGTTAACATGGGTCATTGTCATATAAGGACAAAATGACGAAAATAAAAAACCCCGCCTCTCTTTTATGAGAAATGGGGTTCAATATCGTCACATATGCTCTCCCTATGATTTGGGTTGAGGCAACTATTTTGAATTTTATGCTTTTTTTCTTGCAGATTCGAATCCACTTGTCAAGCACATAGCCCAAATTGAAACATTATCTCGTTTTATGTCGGAAAAACTCACACTGATTTTAACAACTTGCTGTTATCATTACTTTATTTTAGTAGTCCGGCCTTCGGCACCACCTTGAAACTAAAGGGTTTAACAAGATTATATCTGTTAAGCCCTTTTTTTGTCTGCCACTGTGCTATATACCCTCTCAATTTAATACATGTCAAATTGGCGGATTTCCCATAATGAGATAGGCGTTGACTGAAAAGAAAATTAATGTTAATTGATAATAATTATTATTTAGCATAAAGAGGCTTCAGTTGGCAGACCAAAAAAAAAGATTTGAAATCATCATCCAAAAATTAAGGGATAATGGCCACAAGATAACGCCTCAGCGGCTGGCTATCGTTAAAATTCTTGCCAAAAGTGAAGGCCATCCCAGTGTTGAAAATATCCATGTCCAGATAAAAAAAGACTTTCCGACAATGAGTCTTGCCACTGTATACAGAAACATTTTATTAATTAAGTCATATGGTGAAGTTCTTGAGTTAGGGTTCCCGGATGGGAGTAACCGATATGATGGAAACAATCCTAACCCCCATCCACACGTCATCTGTATCAAGTGTAAAAAAATTGTCGACCCAGACCTGGATAGCCTGGATGAAATGAAAAAAGAGGTCGCACTGGAGACTAATTTTAAAATTCTGAATCATAGGTTGGACTTTTTCGGTATATGCAGCAATTGTATGGCAGAGAAAATTTAATATATTTTTTTGCTATTTAATTTCTATAATCAAATGAATCACGAGGCCAACATGTCTGAAAAGAAAAAACTGACCAATAGTTCAGACAACCAAAGGAGGAAAATTTATGAATGAAGATAGCAAGTGCCCGGTAACGGGCAGAGTTAACAAACCCACTGCCGGGAGTGGCACGTCGAACCGTGATTGGTGGCCGAACCAGTTGAACCTCAAGATTCTTCATCAGAACTCTCACCTGAGCAATCCGATGGGCGAGAAGTTCAACTACGCTGAGGAATTCAAGAAACTTGACCTGGAGGCTATGAAGAAGGACCTCTATGCGCTGATGACCGACTCGCAGGACTGGTGGCCGGCCGATTACGGTCACTACGGGCCGCTCTTCATCCGGATGGCGTGGCACAGCGCAGGCACATACCGAATGGGCGACGGCCGCGGAGGCGGGGGGTCCGGCAGCCAACGCTTATCGCCGCTCACCAGCTGGCCGGACAATGCGAACCTCGACAAGGCGCGCCGGCTGCTCTGGCCGATCAAGCAGAAATACGGCAGCAAGATCTCCTGGGCCGACCTCATGATCCTCGCCGGCAACTGCGCGCTTGAGTCAATGGGGTTCAAGACCTTCGGCTTCGGCGGCGGGCGCGAGGACGTCTGGGAGCCCGAGGAGGACATCTACTGGGGCAGCGAGGACACCTGGCTCGGCGACAAGCGTTACTCCGGTGACCGCGAGCTCGAGAACCCGCTTGCCGCCGTGCAGATGGGCCTCATCTATGTGAACCCGGAAGGTCCGAACGGTAATCCGGACCCTGTCGCCTCAGGCCGCGACGTACGCGAGACTTTCGCGCGCATGGCCATGAACGACGAGGAGACCGTCGCGCTCGTCGCCGGAGGACACACGTTCGGCAAATGTCACGGCGCTGGCGATGCGGCGCATGTGGGTCCCGAACCCGAAGGCGCCCCCATCGAAGAGCAGGGTCTCGGCTGGAAGAGCAGCTTCGGCAGCGGCAAAGGCGGCGACACGATCACCAGCGGCATCGAGGGCGCCTGGAAGCCGAACCCGACCAAATGGGACCTGGGCTACCTGAGGGTACTGTTCAAATACGAGTGGGAACTGGTCAAGAGCCCGGCCGGTGCACACCAATGGCTGGCCAAAGACGTAGACGAAAGGGACATGATCGTTGACGCGCACGACCCTTCGAAGAAGCATCGGCCGATGATGACCACGGCGGACCTCTCGCTGAAGTTAGACCCGATCTACGAGCCGATCGCACGACATTACCTGAAGAACCCCGAGGAATTCGCGGACGCCTTCGCCCGCGCGTGGTTCAAGCTGACGCACCGCGACATGGGCCCTAGCTCACGCTATCTCGGTGCCGAGGTCCCGGCAGAGGAACTGATCTGGCAGGACCCGGTGCCCGCAGTCGATCATGAGCTGATCGACGCGCAGGACATCGCAGACCTCAAGGGCAAGATCCTTGCCTCGGGCCTGTCGATCTCGGAACTGATCTCGGCTGCCTGGGCGTCGGCGTCCACGTTCCGTGGCTCCGACAAGCGCGGCGGTGCGAACGGGGCGCGAATTCGTCTTGCGCCGCAGAAGGATTGGGATGTCAATCAGCCCGCCCAACTGAAGACTGTTCTACAGACCCTTGAGGGAATCCAAAAGGAGTTTAACAGCGCGCAGTCAGGCGGGAAGAGGGTTTCCCTCGCCGACTTGATTGTCCTGGGTGGATGCGCAGGTGTCGAGCAAGCTGCGAAGAATGCCGGTCACGATGTGACCGTTCCCTTCACGCCGGGACGCACGGATGCGTCGCAGGAGCAAACCGACGTGGCGTCATTCGTCGTTCTCGAACCGGCTGCAGACGGCTTCCGCAACTATCTCAAAACCAAATACGCCGTATCGGCAGAGGAACTGCTGGTTGATCGTGCGCAACTGATGACACTGACCGCTCCTGAGATGACGGTTCTCGTTGGCGGCATGCGCGTCTTGAAGGCCAACTTCGGACAGTCCAAGCACGGCGTCTTCACCAAGCGGCCAGAGACGCTCACCAATGACTTCTTCCTGAATCTGCTCGACATGAGCACGACGTGGAAGGCAACCTCGGAAGACGAAGACGTGTTCGAGGGTCGTGATCGCGCAACGGGCGAACTCAAGTGGACCGGCACCCGTGTAGACCTCATTTTCGGTTCGAACTCCCAACTCCGGGCCTTGGCGGAAGTCTACGGATGTGAGGACTCCCAGGAGAAGTTCCTGCACGACTTTGTAGCGGTTTGGAACAAGGTAATGAACCTTGACCGCTTCGACCTCGCCTGATCGTAGCATAAACGTCTTCGAGGGCTTCTGAAGCGTATTCTGAACTGCAAATCGGATGATCAGGAAGCGATAACCGCCACGAACTGACGGATGTTTTGAACGGTTGCGGGGCTATTAGCAGCATATGAGCGCGGCGTTTCAATACAATCTGAAACGCCGCACTTTCTTTAGGCCCTTACAGTCTGCTGGTCACAGAATCGAAGCCAAAAACACATAAGAAGCACCTCAAGGGTGATTCCTTCCGCGTTGCTCCAGGCGCACCTTAAAAGAGAAATAGGGTCAGAGCTTGATTAAAGTATTTAGCTGCTGGACTTTATTCAGCAAAATTTTATCCTTTTGGATGCTTTTTCTTACCATGCTGCGCGCCTGCCCACAGATGAGTGACAGCCCCAATAACTCGCCGATTTGCTGGTTTGTGAATATCCCGGAATTCCATAAAAGATAAATTTGCAGCCTATTTGGGTTGATTTTCTCTTTTAATACCACTGAATCGGAAGATTGCCGGAACTATGGAGAGATGCGAATGGCAGACGATTTTGATAATGAGCCAAAAGGCCATTTCCTGGATTTAAAACGGTTCATTCGAAGCATTCAGCATATCGAAGGAAACCCGGAATGTTTTGGAGAGGCAGACGGATACTGTGACCGTGAAGACTTTCTGTGGCGCGAATACTGCCTAAAAATAAAATCCAGGAATGGAGATTTTATCTCACAATAATTACATGGAGGATTTGATTTAACCGGACACTCAGCGATTTTTCATATAAATTATTTCTGCAAGATATATTCAAACAGGTAAATTTTATTTGTATTAGAAATCAAAACCTAAGCAAAGAAATGGCAAAGCCGATTTGACCATTACACAATGACTTTTTTGTTCATTAAATCCGTTAAGGAATTTTGCACGTAATTCATCACTCTTTAAATGAGGATAAGTTGGTACATTCCGGCTTATAAAAGGATCCTTCACGCCGTACCATTCCCCTATCTTCAATTCTTGATGGTAATATTCACTATGTTCTGCCTCGCAATCGCACGCTCCTTATCGCCCTCTTTGACGATCGCATGCATGAGCCCCAGCACTTCATACTCACCATTGTCCAACTGAGTTGTGTCCCATGA
The DNA here is from genome assembly GCA_046484425.1 of Desulfobacterales bacterium. Lineage (GTDB taxonomy): Bacteria > Desulfobacterota > Desulfobacteria > Desulfobacterales > UBA11574 > UBA11574. Next base: position 8,467 of record JAWOIY010000155.1, read on the forward strand.
CACCGGGAAGTTGTCCGCTATTTCTGCTGATTCCCCGATTTTGATCCATGTGTCTTCACCCTTCCTGCGGAAGTACCAGGGATTCGTGATCTTCACGATCGGACCGGACATATTCAGTTGCCGCAATTCCTTTGCCAAAAGATCTTCATCAAACCGTTCCCGAAGCTGCACATGTCCTGAGTACTCGCTTAGCGCTTCCGACGGAACAATGAAAAAGGGTCCCCAATTATATGACATGATTTCACCTCCTCCAATATTACCCTTTTCAGGTTATAGGTTATGAGAATGTCACCTAAAAGTTTCAAAAACGCTATGTGAAGATTAACTCTCCATTAAAACCCATCAAAGTGACCTACCCCAATTATTATATCATTTCATAAGCTGGGATTGTCAACATACAAGAAAATTTAAAGTTTATATTTTGCTCGAATAAAAAATCTTGACAAAGTACCACTTCGTGGCAATTGTTAGGTCATTAATTGTAATGTTTTTCGTTTCCGTTATTGATTATCGGGAGGGAAAAAGATGGATTGGTTTAGGAATGGGCATGTATAAACCTCCAAAGGATTAAATAATCCTCTTGGAGGTTTTTGCTTTTTAGAATCGATACGGATTGGCAATATTATTTGCCGGGGGAAGTTTTTGAAGTCCCCGGTGCATAACGGATAGCAACCCGTCAGAAAGATATACGGGTTTGATGGAAAGGCACTTTAAAACGGCCTGTAGCGCCTATATAACATTAAAGAAAAGGAGAAGAAGAAAATGCGAATCACAATCATTGTTATGATCATATTAGGTCTCATAGCTCAACCGGTCATGGCGAAGATCCACGACGCACGGGCCCTTGCCGTTGATCCATCAACGGCCGAAGCGCCCATCGCGCCGATGCTCGAGGGCCTTGGAGACTATCACTTTCTGGTAACAACCCAGAGTCCCGAGTCACAGCGGTTCTTCGACCAGGGGCTACGTCTGACTTATGCCTTCAACCACTCGGAAGCACTCCGCGCCTTCAAAGAGGCGGTGCGGCTCGATCCACGTAATGCCATGGCCTACTGGGGCTGGGCGCTGGTCCTGGGTCCCAATCTCAACCTACCGATGGTACCGGAGGTCGTACCGCAGGCCTTTCGGGCGATCCAGCAGGCAGTGGCTCTCAAGGAGAAAGTCTCTTTGCGTGAACGCGCCTACATCGAAGCACTGACCGAACGATACACGATCGACCCAACGGCCGATCGCAGGCCGTTCGACCTGGCTTATGCACGCGCCATGGCGAAGCTGGTGGCGCGTTTTCCCGATGATCTCGATGCCGCAACGCTCTATGCCGCGTCACTGATGAACCTGAGCCCTTGGGACTACTGGAATCTGGATGGCAGCCCAAAAGGGCAAACCGGAATAATCCTTGAAACCCTCCAGTCGGTGATCGATCGCAATCCCCGGCACGCAGGGGCGTTGCATTATTATATCCACGCGGTCGAAGCGCACCATCCTGAGCGGGGAGAGCGGCCGGCCGACATGCTGGGTGGGCTGATGCCGGGCGCCGGTCATCTCGTCCACATGCCGTCGCATATATATATGCGGGTCGGCCGTTTCACCGACTCTTACGAGGCGAATCGCAAAGCGGTGGCGGCCGATGAAAGCTACATCACCCAGTGTCGAAGCCAAGGCATCTATCCACTGAACTATTACCCGCACAACATCCATTTCATGGCCTGGTCAGCTATGTTCCAGGGGCGCCCTACAGCGTCACTGGAGGCGGCGCGCAAGATCGTCGAAAAGGTGCCGCCTGAGCTGTCAGTCGACAAAAACACATGGGCGCTGTACGAGACCTTCCTGTCGCAGCCGATGTTCGTGATGGTGCGCTTCGGGATGTGGGACGAGATGCTTGCAGAGCCTAAGCCGGACTTAGAGTCGCAGTTCATGACCGGTATCTGGCACTATGGTCGCGCCCTTGCCTACATTCATACCGATCGGCCGGCCATGGCGAAGCGAGAGCTTCACCCGTTGAGCGCAGCCCGAGAGGCGATGGGAGCGGTTGAACACTATGTCGGCTTCGCGACCGCAGAGACGCTGCTGACTATTGCCGAGGAGATCGTCCAGGGTGAGCTGGCTCGCGTTGAGGACAATACCCTCGAAGGATTGGCACGTCTCGAACGGGCCGTACGGCTCGAAGATAGTCTGCGCTACAACGAACCACCCGACTGGTACTTTCCGGTGAGGCAATTCCTGGGGGCCATGCTCCTTGACGCCGGACGTCCGAACGAGGCCGAGGTGGTTTACGCTGCGGATCTGCGCAAAAATCCGGAAAACGGCTATTCACTGTTCGGCTTGAGATACGCCCTGGAAAAGCAGGGCAAACATCAGGATGCTCAAGCCGTCGTCGAACGCTTCGATCGTGCATGGGCCAACGCCACCCATACGCTGACATCGTCGCGGTTTTAGGTGGAATGGATGTCGAACCCGATTGCCCTACTGTACAGCTAATGCAAATGTGGATGACGGCTCTTTTGTTCGTGCCGTCATCCACATTTGCTAAAATTGAATGCCATCAAAACCTGCGATACCATCAATCCAGTTCTCGGGACTTCGGGGAGGATATCTGCAATAACCAAAATCCGAGCATGCGAAAATATTCTGTGTTCCAAAGATATATCTGAGAAAAAGTTGAAACCTATAGAAAAAGTAGCTACAGATGTTTTAGCTGTCAATATAAGATTCCAGACACCTCCTGATTGTAGGTCTTTTCAGGCTATACCTCGGATGATCTCGGTCAAATAAAGTGTCGTCTAGGGCACTTTATTCCTCACTTTGCCAAAGCGTTCGTAAGGCACTTCAAATGTTTCTGCCATTTTGCAACCTTCTCTTCTTCATTTATCTTTTCTAAGAAGTGCATTCTTTCATCTAATTCCATATCTCGCATCTCAGGAAAGGTGCATTCTTTTCGTTTGCCCTTGTAAGGGCAGTCTTTAAAAACGTTTAACAGCTTATCATCGAGATCTTTATTGTTCATCTTCAGCTTACATTGCCTCCAGATCATCTTCATTTAGTTTTTTCCCACATGCCGGACACTCCGTTATTTCATTATGATCCATATCAAAGAATCTATAAATCCATTTAAAACCACTTGGGCGGTACTCAATCCAGATTTCATAACCACAGTTACAATATCGCACTTTGCTGTAGATTTTGCTCATTTCTTTCTAAGCTTTAGAACTATCAAGCATTTTTACACGTGGGCCATCCTTTCTCCAGACCCAACAAGTATCAATGAGGTAGTGATCATTTATTTCAGGTGGGATATCAGTCGAACTTGGCTTTCTGGCACTATAAGTCCAGTATCCCTGCATTACAGTTGGTACTATTGCAAACATGAGGGTCGTTAGATGTATACACCTTTTACCTTCACGTAATATCTTTTTCACTTTAGATGTAAATCCCGGTTCTATTTTCAAACCCTTTATGGGATCGAGGCTGTCTGCTGTTTCAATACACCAATCATAAGGGATGGTTGGCATTTCAACATTGATATTCTCAATAACAAGCGATGGACACTCTATGAGTAATTGTATAATCATGTGATGTGGGGAATAGGGTTGCTTTTCTTTGTCCGAGGCATAGACAGGTATCAGAAGATCATCCTTCAATATGCCCTCAACAACAATGTGTTTTTCATCATATTCATAAGTTGATATCTCTATATTCCTTGTATGGATCTTTCTGCCTCTGCACTGGTCAACAAAATTCATCATTACCTCCAAGTCAAGCTCTTCCTGTGGCTTTTTATTACTCGTTACCATGCCGGAAATCCCAAGGAGGAATTGGATCAGGTTCAAAAGGGTTGCCATCCAGGTCAGGGCTTGAAAAAGCAGCCGGAGATTTGCATGAATGGAAAGGGAAAACAGGTCCCTATACGTTCTGAATGATCTTTGTGACCGGACCACTTGGGCAAATCATCGCTTATATCGATAACCCGCATACCATAGAAGATTTTGATCCAAATTCTTTTTTCATGAGAGTCATATCCTGGGTGTTGGCCTATTGCAGAACCATTTGTCTTCACTCATACACTGATGGATCATGTTTTCCAGGGGATTTCGATCTTTTGAATTCAACGGATGTGGACGGATGAAAAGGTCATCATGCATAAACATGCTCCAAACACCAAGAGTTTTAAGCCTTTCTGTGTCATAAGTGTTTACAAAAAAAGTATATTCCATATATCCTTCCTCTTTTTCTATATTCAAAACGTGTTCAATCTTTTACGAAAGAAATCGTTAGCAAGATATTCTTTCAAAGAATTTCAAAAATGACTCTTTCTCTATTTTTCTTTTTTAAGTCCAGAAACTAACAGGATTAAACGAAGGATATCTTATCGGTATTTTACCGCTGACACTTTCTGCGGTTTATTGAGATTATCTCACGAAAAGAAGCTTTTATGATGAATCTTCCCAGTTAAGCCAATAAATTCTTACCGATCTCCCTTGCTTTTTCAAATACGTCCGCTTGCTGAAGGATATCGTCCTTCTCCATTGTTCCAGCGGCTACAATTGTACCTTTTACATCGTAGTGCAAGAATGAAAACAGATTTTCAAGATATTCGAAGTAAGGCCTAAAGATATCTTTGTCCGGATTTCCTTGGGTGAAGACCATAAATAATCTTTTCTTTCCTTTTAAGCGGGTAGTGAAATCCGGTTTGATCAATGGTACAAGACGATCCATAAAAAGCTTTGTTTGTCCTGATACCTGCCACATATAAACAGGTGAACCAAGAATTATTACATCTGAGGCTTGTATCTCTTCAAGTAGTAACTTCATGGCATCGTCAGTAACGCAGGTGCCTGTTTCTCTGCAGTTGAAACATCCTAAACAAAGTGAGATATTCATTTTAGTAAGCTTATAAAAATTTACTTCAGCACCATTTTCTTTAGCACTTTCAAGAATTGCTTTAACGAGTTTTTCGGTGTTTCCATCTTCTCTCGGACTCCCCTCTAACCCCAATATCTTCATGTTGATATTCCCTCTTCATGAATATTATTTTTTACAATGCATCGTATCTGATTGCCAATAGTGAAAGCTGAGTCAGGCCTTCAACTCTACATAATTTGTCACAAATCCAACCTGCAAGCAACTTATTCCAGTCAGGAGAATGGGTTTTTAACAAAAGGTGATAATGACTGCCCATCAATACATAGGCATAAATGTCGATGTCGTATCGGGACGCCATCTCGCCAAGAGTGTCCAGAAAAAGCTGGCGATCAGCATCATCTAAAAAAATATCCTGTCTTTGATTACCTCGTGAAAGGATATGATACAAAGCACCTTCAAATTCAATTCGCCATGGTCTGGCCATGTCTGTTCAGGTAATATTTAATTACTTGAATGTCAACTTACTAATAAGAGCGGTATCATTTAGACATTCGAGATATATCGATATGCTGGAGGTTACCGCATTTCAGATCGGGAAACTGTCTGAACGGATTAGAGCGTGTTGGGCCGAACAGCCGTGTTTTATTTCGGCAACACCCCGAAATGACATTTAATATTCAGTATATTATTGAGGACCTGATCCTGTTCGGCATTACACGCTCTTATTCGTGAGTTTTTCGCGGTCTGAAATGCGGTGATCTCCGGCGTAAACATCATGTCTATTTAATTATGGCCTCATTAGTAATATCCTAATCAAGGCTTGGTCCCGTTACCCTTCCCTTTTTAATGCAATTTTAGAAGGTTTTTCTCATAGGGTGATGTTTTAATGGCTTAAGAAAAGGTGCTATGGTTAGAAATAATGGAGCAGATTGGTATAAAGCTAAAACACGAAAGAAGGGGAAGAAATGCAGAACGTGGAATGGGAAATTAAAGGCGATAAATTAATTATCGAGATAGATTTAACAAAAGACTTCTGCTATAATCGATTTAAATGTTTATAAATATACAGAGAACGAATAACCTCCACGGCTCAACCAACTAAATTTAAAAACAAGAGATGGATCTTCCAGTATCCTTAATGTGAAGATGGAGATAGGTGCATTGGCAATCTGGAAATGCAAATGTGGATATGAAATAAAATCAGATGACCCCCCCGAAATATGCCCGGAATGTAGCGGGACAGGAGAAACTCCAAGGACATATGAACAATACAAAGAGGATGCTTACAACTTTTTTATAGAACTTCAAGAATGTTTATACAAACTTGAAAGCAAGTACAAAGTTCAATTTTTATCTAAAGATCCTAACAAAGTAGAGAATGAGTTTTGTTGTGATAGGAAATTCCAATATGATGATATTTATCGATCAGATGTCATAAAAAACCCTAAGGACTATAAAGAGGCCGGTCGTCTTGGAATGATGAAAAGAGCACGGATAAAGAACCCGGTGAAACAATCAATGTCATATGGGAAAATATCAGACCTTCCCTTGGAGGTTTTGGAAGTTATTGGATCAGAAAATCTGAAAAACTTGAGTCCGTTTGCATTGGGGAGGGTAGTGCAAAGACTGGACAGCCTGTACAGGAAAATGGGAATAGACTGGATCAAGGAAAACAGAGAGATACTGGTAAACGGCCTGAAGGCCTTAGAAGGATTGTAACTATAAACGGTTAAAATAGAAAGGCAGGGCCTTCTATGCCCTGCCCGTATAAGCCCGATAGACTCTTTTTTAAAACCACACAAGAGACTACCAAGCATCATACCTTTTGGCTTCTCTAAATGCCGTTGTTATACCCGGTGCACATTGAATTATTATTCTTTTGCATTTTATTTGCAGGCGACCGGAATATAAGATGCACGCACACCAGAGAAGCTCTATAAATGCCATTCAATCCTTTCTTTATATGATAACATTTGCGGTTCTAGTTTACCCATGTTATATAAATATAATTACAGAATATCATCTTGATATTCTTATAAAAGTCAATAACAACCCCTAAAAAGGTTGGCTTGATTGTGACCCTAAAAGGGTCTTTATAAATATTTTTTCACCGCAGAGCCGCAGAGCGCGCAGAGTTTTTGCTTTTCGCTGAGACGCCGAAAAGCAAAGGGACTCAACCCTTCGGGTAATAAAATGCCTATAGAGGTAAGATCGTGACCATTTTGTTGACACCAGTATTTTTCAAGTTATAAAAATGACGCCGTAACCTATAAAGGTGATAATTATGAAATTTTTAAGAAAAGCATTTTGCATTTTAGTGATTGCTACCCTGTGTGCATGTGCCGGGCCTAAGACCGATCAAGCCAAAAGAATTGATGTGTATGGCTATCTTGGGGATTATACCATGTTTCGAAAAGGAGGGCCCGGCCGGGCGCTTTATGTCTACCGCAAGCCCGATGTTAAGTTCAGTGTTTATGAAAAAGTAATGCTGGATCCTGTCATTTTTTGGCAGGAGAGTTCCAACAGGTTCGAGGAAATGCCTGGTCATGATGTTCAAATGCTGGCCGATAAACTTCATCAGCTTCTGCACAAAGAACTCTCTAAGTATTACCAGATGGTCGCAGCGCCGGAAAAAAATACAATGCGAATGACGGTAGTCCTCACCGATGTAAAAAAAACGAGTACAACATTGGGTTCCAGGTCTTTAGCACTGGTTACCAAAAAGCTTTCGGAAACCGCTTTGGACACGCCCGCCATGGTCGGCGAGGCCAGTGTTGAGATTAAAGTAACCGATGCTGCCAGCGGCGAGATGCTTGCCGCAGTAGTCGACCGGCGCCTGGGCAGCGGGGAGATTAAAAAATCGATGTCTTCGTGGGACGATGTATATAACATCTTTGGTTTCTGGGCGGACATGATGGGATATCGCCTGTGCCTGGAATTTGACAGAAAAGACTGCAAACCTCCGCAAGAATAACTCCATCCCGTAAAAGCGGACAAATTCTATCTGTTTTAAACAGAGACTCATTGTTTTAATTATATGAGGGGTCGGGGTGTTTTTCCAAACAACCGCTACATGGATAATCTTTTTTTAAACCGCATGAACTCGCGGCAAGGGATCGTGAAGAAAAAGCAGGAAACTATCTTTGAAATATCAATAGGTTGTCTGCATTATTTTAAAATTCCATTAAAGATACGATTTCGGTTTGCGCCTGTTTTTTCTAACGATCCCTAAGCCACTCAGACAGCATCCGATTTAAAAAAAGATCATCCATTCCGCTATATTCAAGAATTTAGGAGAAAAACCCCCCGACCCCTGAATTAATTAAATATATAACGGTCACGAGTATTCTGCACCCCCGACTGGTTATACCTGATTTAGTAGGAGACTCACATTTTTTATGTCCTCAGAAGAGAGCTCAAAATCAAAGATGCTGAGGTCTTCCCTCATGTGCTGCTCGGAAGTTGTTCCGGTAAGCGGTACAATACCGGAATGACTGAGATATCGAAAAAAGATTTGCGCTTCAGTTTTTTTATATTTCCGAGCAATGGTTCGAACGGTATTGCTGGTTAGAACATGAGGGTTTGCGGTGAGGGTCCAAAAACTCTGGTAGATAACTCCATGATTAGAGCACCAGTGACGCAAGTTTGCATCATACCCCGTTTCCTGATAAAACCGATTTTGTACAACCGCCGGCTTCACGTTGGCATCGGCATGGAGTGACCTAATCACGTCGGTATTGTAACAGTTGCTGATTCCCAACTGACGAGCGCCACCAGTCTTGTGAATTTTTTCCATTGCGTTCCATACCTTCATCGAAAGCGTGTGTGTTGCCATTGGTGAATGAAGTATTAGAGAATCTACATATTCTGTTTGCAGGTTTTTTTGCGATGCCTCAAAGGATTGGGCGACCTGCAACTCAACAGGGGAATTCTTATCGTATGGCACTTGTCTTGGATCCTGCCCGGAAAGTGGGGTAAACTTGGTTTGCAGGAACAAGGCCTCACGTTCGATACCATGGTCTTTCAGTCTCTGAAGCGCTGTTCCTACCAGTGGTTCGTTATAGTGTTTCGGTTGACAAGCGGTATCAATCCCCCTAAATCCTGTTTGGATGGCTCTCACAACCAGGTCTGCCGTGCGGTCCTTTTTCCAGGCCGTGCCGTAAATAATCCGTGGCATTTTTACGCCGGCAGACGTTGTTAACCATTTCTGATCCACCATTGTTAAAACTCCCATATTTACCTTGCCGTCAATATGCTGTTGGGTTTGTTTTTAAGATATAATGATATGGAATTTTTCAAATTTTCTTCGAGTTTAGCGATGATTTCAGTACGTCGGTCAGCCATAAAACCTCTTTATTATATTTCGACAGGTTTATAATGCCGTACCTCACAGGCCGCGAGGTACGAGCAGTCCTTGTGCAGGCGAATGCTATATCTCTTTCCCCAATTGGTCAGCAACTGATTGATTCAGTAAATTCTGGGCTTCGATGAGTTTTTTATACTTTGATTCTATTTTCTCGATATTTCGAGACAGAATCGCTTTCAATAAATCGCCTTCCATTTCAGCAACATCGATTCTTTCATAATAGTCCATCGTTTCTTTAAGATGTGCGATAACGATCTTGCCTGTCAAGATTGGGTGGTTATTGGTTACATTTGCATCCTCAAATCTTGTTCCATGTTCAAGTTCAACTTCTAAACCTCTTCGGAAAGAGTCGAGGGGAATATTCATCCCTTTGGTATTAACAACCTTGAGAATGGTGGATGCTTCTTCTTCCGAAACAGTTGGTTCCGTGATTTTGGACCAGTCTTGCAAGCCAATTTCGTTACAGACTCTTTTTACTTCATCAGCAGTAATATACTCCGGCAGTTTCATGTTTTCCTCCTTCTGTGATTGATCTAACTGTTAAACTGAGATTCTGGCGAGACAGTGCACCAGCCGCTGGTTATACGAAGTCTTACCATGTCACCTCAACGATGAATCATAGTGGTCTTTATATCGGTGAGAATTACAGTTCCCCCAGTTGCGCCAACAGGACAGAGCAAATGCCAAGAGGCCCAGAATCAAAACTGCTGCATCCACAACCAAAGGGTCCCATGAAATTCCTGTTATTTTATCTACGTAGTACTTGATATATGAATTCGGCAGGTTCGTCTCTCCCAGTTTGCGCTTGATCTCCCAATGCCAGTCCGTAGAAGGGCAGTAACCCCATCCGTAAAATATTCCTAATCCAAACCAAGACAAGATAGTTAGGCCAATAGTTATCAAATGAATGCGTCGTGTTTTTTTCCATGCCCAACCGGTTAGATTAAATAGAACCAAGCTGAAATGAAATACGATGAATAAATAATCAAAGAACGTGTACATTCAAATCCTTTGTGGACAAAAGGAAACGATGGTAAGATATTTACTTCTGATTACATTGAAAAAAAGCGCTCATTATAATCCGGTTATAATCCGGTCTTTTTTTCCGGTTTCGATTATATCGATTTAAATCATTTATAAAATTGTGCACTTATGAACGGATTATTGGGCATTCTGTGGATATATTATCGGAAATTAGTGTGCGAATCCGATTTTAACTTGCTGAAAATATTATTTAAAATGTTTTTGTTCACTATTCAAGATTTGACCCCATTCCCTTATCCCAATTTGAAACGTTCAGCTTAGGGTTTTCAATAATGCCCTTTGCTCAGGGGAAACTTTCAGTTTTGTCAGAACAACAATGAGATCAAAGGCGTGCTGATGCTCCTCGCCGTTGTTCGAATACTTGAGCATCAGCGGCTGGGCTTCATCGCCTTTTTCAACGGACATTGGCGAGCCGGGCACCATTTTAAGACCTTGGACTTTTTGGGCCGTGGAAAAGAACTTTTCCTGAAAAGACGGGCAAAGGGGAGAAATCAGGGTTACCTGGAGGTCTTTGGTATTGTTAAGGGCGATGATGGAGGCGTTCACACCGAAAATGAGGCTCGAAAGAAGATGCGCGTCATCATCATCTGGATGTCCCTGGACAATGGCGATGTTTCGAGGAATCCGGCCGTCCAGGGGAGAAAGCAGCATGCCGTTGAAGGGGCCGGTGGGTGAGAGCATGCGTTCGAACTGTAAATCGACGATTACGTCCGGGTATTTTCCGTAACCGAGTTCAGAATTAAAGGGATGAAAGGCATTGTCCTGTCCGTTTGTGACGACAACGTCGTCAAATTCCATCTCCAATTCTTCATCGGGAATGTCAAAATCGATGGCTTCGGGTTTGCACTCCGCCCAGCACAGGGCACACCCCAGACAGCGGCGGCAGCCCAGGCAACGTTTGGCTTCTTTTACGGCCGTATCTCCGGGAAAGCCGGATTCCACTTCCGTAAAATTTTGTCGGCGCTCGTCCACCGAAATTTCGGGCATTTTGGCCCGTTCAGACGGTACGTCGCCAAACGGGATGATATAACGTTTTTCTTTTTCGTAGATCATTTATCTGCTCCTGAGATAGGCATGAATCCCTTCGGCGGCCCGTTTACCGCCGGCAACGGCACGAATGGCAATATCCGGGCCGGTGACCACATCCCCTCCGGCATACACTCCCGGCAGGTTGGTGGCACCGGTGTTTTTGTGCACTTCAAAGGTATTCCATCGGGAAAGGGCAAGGTCGTGGCCCTTTTTAAGAAAGCCAAGATCCGTACCCTGGCTGATGGCCGGAACGATGGTTTGGGCGTTGATGACATATTCGGAGCCTTTGATGGGCACCGGTCGTCTGCGGCCGGATGCATCCGGTTCCCCCAGCTCCATCTTGATGCACTTCATTCCCGTGACCTTGCCGTTTTGACCCAGGATCTCCAACGGCGCGGCCAGGTACTGAAGAATCACCCCTTCATGCTCGGCGGCATCGATTTCCCAGGGATTGGCCGGCATCTCTTTTTTGGTCCTGCGGTACAGAATATAAACTTCGTCAAACCCCATTCGCCATCCCACACGGGCCGAGTCAATGGCCGCGTTCCCGCCGCCGATGATAATGAGCTTTCCCTTGGCTTCAGGTAAATTGCCAAGAGCCTGCTCTCGTAAAAACGTCACACAGTCGACAATGCCTTCATATTCGTCTTCACCGGGAATCCGCAACTTTAATCCCTGATGGCAGCCGGCGCCGATGAAAACTGCATCGTAATCCTTTCTCAAGTCTTCAAAGGCGATATCTTTTCCGATGCGCGTATTATATTGAATGTCGACACCCATATTTGTAATCAGATCCACTTCGCGCTGAAGCAGCTTTTTGGGTAGGCGGTATTCCGGGATGCCCACCCAGAGATAGCCGCCGGGTACGGGTAAGGCTTCAAAGATTTTGATGTTCGTATATCCCATCCCTGCCAGGTCATAGGCACAGGTCAAACCGGCAGGGCCTGCACCGATAATGGCGATTTTTTCCGGGTATTTTTGAGAAGGGGTCTCATAGACCGGTTCGATCCCCTGGTCGAGTTCCACATCCGCCACAAACCGTTTGAGAAAACAGATGCTGATGGGTTCGTCCAGATACTGCCGATTGCAGGCGGTTTCACACGGATGAGGGCAGATCCGGCCGATACTGCCGGGAAGCGGGAGCCTTTCCCTGATTTTGGCCAGGGATTCTTCATACCGACCGTCGGCGATCAACCCGACATAGCTGCGGATATCCAGATGAACGGGACAGGTTTCCTGGCAGACCGGCATATCTTCTTTGTACACATTGTATTCTCCGGTTGTTTGGTTACAGTAATCCACTGCCGTGCGAAACCCGAGTCCCTCGTTAAAATCGTCGAACATATTCACCGGACAGACCCGGATACAGGCCTTGCAGTCGTTGCATTTACTGTTGTCCACCCGCAGGCTGTGCCTTATGATTTTCGCATGGACTTTCCCGTTTTTCCGCTGAACGGATTTGAGATCGCTGTAGGTCAAAACCCGGATGTTCGGATGGCTGCGTACCTTGTCCAGGTCCGTGTTCGCAAAGGGTTCTTCCACTTGAATCAGACGATCCCTGGGAATCCGCTGCGCACCCAGGGCGGGAAATTTCTCCACGAGGGTGACCTGCATCCCTGCTTCGGCCTTTTCAAGGGCGGCATGGATTCCGTCAGGACCTCCGCCGATAACTAAAACATATTTATTCCCCACGACAATAAACCTCTTTAGTTCCTTGATAGTTATATAGGTGCTTTTTGGGGCTGACTATTTTTTGCCACGAAGGCACCAAGACACTAAGAAAAAAATATTAAAAAAATCTTTGTGTCTTTGTACCTTTGTGGCGGATAAATTTTATAACCGTCCATCCGGGTCAAGCCATCCGATACATCGGAGTTCGATCATCCACATTATCCAACCGGATCATCTCTTTTCGAATTAGGGCGGTGACATATCGAAACACCCGTTCCGAAGGAATGGCCAGATCTTTAGCCAGATCCTTGACCGACCGGGCACTGTTTTTAAGTCTGCTTAAAATCTCTTGCACCTCGGTTTCTTCGACAATGATCATGTCTATGGCGCGATTGAACTCATGCTCCGTAAAAATCTCTCCGTAAATATTTCCGGTTTCAAGAAAGGGCGTCCGCTTGCCGATGACCCACCGGATTTTTTCGCCGGCAAGCACAGCTTCGGCTATTTTGAGTCTTTCAAAAATATCAGGTGCCTTCAGACGGTCGCCGCCTTCACCGATGGGGCCGAGCTCTTTTATTTTGGCATCAAATTCGGAGACAAGTTTGACAAAAACCGAGGCCTCACCGGATGAACACTGCCGGAAGGCAAGGCGTTCTTTGTTGACGCCGATGTGGTCGAACAGCTTTCGCGTGATGTCTATTTTGGCCCTAGCCTGATAGTTACCGCTGATATAATGGCAGTCCCCGAAATAGCAGCCCACCACCATGAGGCCGTCGAGTCCCTTTTTAAAAGCCCTGGCCACAACAGCCGGATCCACCCTTCCGGTGCACATAATTCGAATGATCTTAATCTCAGGGGTATATTGCAGTCTGGAAACTCCAGCCAAATCAGCGGCGGAGTATCCTCACCATGTGCAGCAGAATGTCAGAATTTTGGGATGATACATTTTTCAAATTTCTTCCTATTTCAAATATTACCAACCACTTGTTTTTAAATCCGTTAACGATTTAACCACTTAACCATTAAACTAACCCAAAAATGCTTCGATCTGGGCCTCGATCTGCTGATCCGTATAAGAGTTGATGGTCAGGGCATGCTGATAGCAGGTGGCCGCACACACCCCGCACCCCTTGCACGCCACGTCGATCACGCGAACCATTCTCCCCTTATCCGTAGATTCGATTTCAAGAGCGCCGTACGGACAAAGCGCCACGCAAAGTCCGCATCCCCTGCATGCATCCGCGTTGTCCAAAACAGAAATAATCGGTTCCACCACAACGGATCCTTTTGAAAGCGGAATGGACGCCCGGGCGGCCGCTCCCAGACCCTGAGCCACGGCTTCCCTGACATTGGCCGGAAAACGTGCGCTCCCGCATAGGAAAACACCGTCCGTGGCAAAGTCGAGGGGCTTTAGTTTGACATGACCTTCCAGAAAGAACCTGTATTCATCAACCGGAACCCTCAACAGCTGAGACGTAACATCCGCATCTTCGGGTGCGATCAGCGGCGTGGATAGGACGACAAGATCCGCCGGGAGAATCATTTCGCGGCCCATCAATGCATGATAAAACCGCACACGATCCGATTCCACGGACGGCGGCCGATCCGCATCGTAATGCATGTAGCGGATTCCGGCGGCCTTGGAATCCCGAAACATCTTTTCATTTTCAACGCCGTACATCTGCATATCCCGGTACAGGATTGAAACCCTGGCATCCGGAACCTGATCTTTGATTAAAATGGCGTTTTTCACCGCAGTCTGGCAGCAGATCCTGGAGCAATAAGGCCGTTCTTTGCTTCGGCTGCCCACACACTGAATCATGACAATGTTTTTGAGATGAGTCTCCAAACCGTCTTTCAACCGTTGTTCCATTTCGAGCTGGGTGATGACGTTTTTACCGTCATAATTATAAAGCCCTTTTGGCTCGAAAACACGGCCCCCGGTGGCCACAATGATTACCCCGATATCGATTTTTTTGATACCGCTCCCGGTTTCAATGTCGATATCGAATTTGCCGATGAACCCCTGAACAGCGGTGACCCGTGCCCGGGTAAAAACGGTAATTTTCGGATGCTCCATAACCTTCTGCTGCTTGGACTCGATAAGGTCACGTGCGTCGGTCATGTTGGGGCCCAGCTTATTCAACCGATTCAGCATTCCGCCCAGCACGTCTTCTTTTTCAACCAGCACAACTTCATAGCCCCGATTGGCAAGGGCCAGCGAAGCCGTCATCCCCGCCAGTCCGCCGCCGATCACAAGGGCCCGGACCTGGACCGCCGACATAATCGGCTCCTGAGGTTCGAGAAGGGCGGCCTTGGCAACACCCATGCGGATCAAATCCCGGGCCTTTTGCAGGGCATCTTCTTTCTGCTGCATGTGAACCCAGGAGCACTGATCGCGAATATTGACCATTTCAAAGAGATACGGATTAAGCCCGGCTTCCTTGCAGGAACTTCGAAAGAGGGGTTCATGGGTTCTGGGCGTGCAGGACGCCACCACCACCCGATTCAGGTTTTTCTCCTCAATCCCCTTTTTTATTTCGTTGATGCCGCCCTCGGAACAGGTGTACAGGTTCCTTTGAACAAAAGCCACGTGGGGAAGGGTCTGGGCATATTCGTCCAGGGCTTCCATGTTCAGGTAGCCCGCAATATTGGAGCCGCAGTGGCAAATGAACACGCCGATCCGGGGTTCCGCTTCGTTATTTTCAGTCAATTTTTGACTCCATGTGTCCTAGTTTGTTTAAAAGTCGGAGCATTTTTATGTATTAGATCGCTTCATCAACAATGCTTTTTTTCATACCGTAGAAATATATCGCCTTCAAACACGTTAAAGGGATAGAGCTTCTTCTACATCCACTTGAGCGACGGTTTCAGCGGCCCGTTCCGCGGCGCTGGACGCCTGGGCCACGGATTCCGGCACATCCATGGGCGACTGTGCGCAGCCGCAGACAAATATCCCCGGAACGGTGGTGTCCACAGGAGAAAGCGGATCGGTCTTGATGAAGTTGTACTCATCCAGCTCGAACCCGAAAATATTCGCCAGCTCGACGATGCCCTTGGTGGGGACACATGCCGTGGCCAGTATCACCATGTCGAATGCTTCGCTTTTGACCTGTCTTTCCCGCGTGTCTTCGTAAATCACCATAGGATTGTGACCGGCCCCTTCCATGATTTCGCTGACCCGCCCGCGAACATAGGAAATGTTGGAGTGGTTGCCGCCCCGCACCTTATACTCTTCAAATCCTTTGCCTACGGCTCGGATGTCCATGCCGAAAATGGTGGAGGTTGTTTCCGGTTCGTGTTCGTGTGCGATAATGGCCTGCTTGATGGAGTGCATACAGCAGTATCCGGAACAAAACGGATAAAATCTGAAATCACGGGATCCCACACACTGGATAAAGGCCAGGCGTTTGGCCTCTGTAAAGGTTTCGACCTTTTCCTTTAAGGCGTTGAGGGAGTCCGCAGTCACCATGTGTGATGCATATTTTTCGGCCCATTTCAAACGATCTCCGTCGTCCTGAAACCGGCCTTTTTGGAAGTTGCCGTAGAATTGAGCCGAGGCTTCCGCGTATTTTTTTTCGAACTTATCAATCGTACGCTGTGATTTTTTGATTTCCTTTTCCAGTCGTTCAATTTCAGCCGCAACGGCCCTGTCCGCCGGGCAGTCCAGATGCCCGGCCGTGGGCCCGCTGGCACTTAGCAGTCTTTCGAACTCAAGGGCGGTTACGACGTTGGGGAGCTGTGCATATCGGTATTCAGGAATCATTGACGGATCAAACACATCGTAGCCAGCGGCAAGAATGACGGCCGCGACATTCAGTTCGACAATGCGGTCTTTTTGATCGAAATTGATGGCCTCCGCCTGGCAGGTCTTTTCACAGATGCCGCACTTTTTGCCCTTGAGCTGGCGACAAAAGTCCGGATCAATGGTGTGGGTGGACGGGATGCCCTGGGCAAAGTAGCTGTAAATGGCTTTTCGGTTTCCCAGTCCCTGGTTGAAGGCATCCGGAACGATGGTCGGACATTTTTCCGTACACGCCCCGCAGCCCGTGCACCGATCTTCTTCCACATAACGCCGTTTTCTGCGGACAGTAACCTTGAAGTCACCGGCTTGGCCCTTCACGGATTCGACTTCACTGTAAGCCAGCAGCGAAATATTGGGATGTCGACCGACATCCAGCATCTTGGGCGACAGTATTCAGATGGCACAGTCGTTGGTGGGAAAAGTCTTGTCCAGCTGCGCCATTTTTCCGCCGATGCTGGGCAGCTTTTCCACCAGGTAGACCCGGATGCCCATTTCGGCAAGGTCTAACGATGCCTGGATACCGGCAATACCGCCGCCCACTATTAGGACGTCGTTGGTCTTCGTCATCATTAAATTCCTTTTTGTATTTTTTGACACGCCAAACAGGATTTGCCGGATGAATTCCTTTTAAATTCTATTCAGCCTGTCGGCCACAAGGTCGTACAAATCCATAATTTCGATTTCAAAATGATACGCGGCTTTTGCGCACCGGAAATGAATCTGGCATTTGGGACAGGCCGTAACCAGAGTGCCGGCCCCGGTTTCCATGGCCTCGTGAAGACGCTCCATCTGGATCTCTTTGGAACAGCTCGAACAATTCATCCAGCCGCTGGTTCCGCAGCAGACCCCGTTTTCCCGGCTGCGGCCCATTTCTTTGAGTTCAATACCCGGAAGCTCTTCAATCAGCTTTCGGGGCGCATCGTAAATGCCGGCCAGCCGTCCCAGACGGCAGGGATCGTGATAGGTCACGATTTTCTCCGCCGAGCCGGCAAATCCGATGGCGCCTTCGTTGAGTTTTTCTGCCAGAAAATCAAGAATATGAACCGGTTTAAAGCCGAGTTCGCCAAAATATTTGGGATAAACCTGTTTAAATGTATGGTATCCTTCTGGACAGCTGAAAATGACCTGGCTTGCGCCCGAGGACCGGATGGTATCGAGATTCAGTTGAGCCAGCTGTTTGAATTTTTGAGCGTTTCCGTTCCAGAGGGCGTCGTGCCCGCAACACCGTTCATCATTGCTGACGACCGGTTCTACCCCGCATAAATTCAGAATCCTGAGGATATTCCGCGCCCCTTGGATGGATCCCGCATCGATATCCCGGAATACAACGTCAAAATAAGGCCGGCATCCCACAAAATAAAATACCTCACCCCTGTCTTTTGTTTTTCCGTCGTGGATCCAGAAATTTCGGTTTTGCCGAATGTTTTTGGTTTGTATGGACATGATGGTTTGAAGCATGCCGTTGTGGGCGGGAACACCGTCAAACCCGAAGGTGCGAGCTTCATCTCGAATCAGGCGGATGAACTCGGGAAAATTAATGTCAGCCGGACACCGGACACTGCACTGGGCGCAAGTGAGGCAGCTCCAAATGGTATTGTCTGACAGCTCTTCAAGTTCATACAGGGACCGCTCGATAATCTGCCGGGGGGAAAATTCCGGAAAAACCCGGGCTACCGGACAGCTTCCGGTGCACACCCCGCAATCGAGACAAAAATAAGTTTTGGTGGTGTTCACCAGTTCGGCAATTGCAGTCATTATTCGTTCTCCACCATTTTTAATGATGCGATTAATTTTTATAGTCCGGGCAAACCGAAAGACACTTTTTTACCCATTTTAACAGTGAAAGCGCATCGCCATGTGTTTTCATAAAAGGCGATATGTTTGTCAATAGCAGTATCCTTTGCAGTGACCCGATATTCAGGATTGAATGCACTGTTTTTTGAACACCATCAAATCCTTCACTAATCCTGAAATATCGGGTCACGCTGAGACGAAATGGTTCATATCGCCTTTTAGAAAAATATATGGCGATGGACCGATTTCAGCAAAATTCATCAGATAAGGCTTTCGTTTTTTTTATCCCTCTGGATCTCAAGCCGCCTGTTTCAATCGAGACGGCCCCAAAGATATGATCTTATCCGTAAATTCTCTGGCGATTTCGGCAAACCGAAGGCCTTCTGCCGAAGAAACCCAATCCAGTCGAAGCCTTTCCGCGTCAATGCCGAGGATGCCGACCAGCTCTTTGGTCATCTGAAACATCTTTTCAGCCTTTACATTACCGTCCAGGTAATGGCAGTCTCCCATGTGTCACCCGGCAACCAGAACCCCGTCAGCCCCCATTTCGAAAGATTTGAGGATAAAATTGGGATTGATTCGGCCCGAGCACAAAACGCGGATGATGCGCATGCCGGTGGGGTATTGGAGACGGCTGACACCGGCCAGATCGGCGGCCGAGTAAGCGCACCAGTTACAGGCAAATGCAATGATCTTTGGATCGAATTCTTCAGGCATATATTTATTTCTCCCGGAATGGGTTGAATGGTCGAATCGTAGAATGGCTAATTTGAAAAAAAATATTCTCCATGGAGCGATTCGACAAATAAAAATACCCGCTCCAACAATCATGTATTAAAGGCCGCTTCCACCATGGTCAGCACTTTTTCATCGTCAAAATGAAACACCGACGCCGCACCCGTGGGACAGACCGCGGCGCAGGACCCGCAGCCCGTGCAAATCGCCGGGTTGACTTCACATACGGTGCGATTTTCCAAAAAGCTGATGGCCTGATACGGACAGACTTCCTGGCATTTTCGGCAGCCCCTGCAAAGCCGGTCATTGATGCTGGAAACGACGGCATTGCCGAACACTTTCTTTTTCGACAAAAAGGTCGCCGCCCTGGCGGCCGCCCCGAGCCCCTGGGCCACTGCCTCATCCACAGGTTTAGGGGAATGGGCCAGACCGCAGACAAACACCCCTTTGGTGGCAAAATCGATGGGCTGGAGCTTGACATGGGCTTCTACAAAAAAGCCGTCCTCATTCACCGGCACTTTAAACAGCCCGGCAACAGGGTTGTCTCGCGGCGGTACAATGGCAGCGGCCAGAACCAGAAGGTCCGGTTTAATTTCGATTTTCCGCTGAAACATCGTGCTGAAACACTGGACAGCGAGCGTGTCGTTGTTTCCGGAAACCGTTAACCCTTTATCGACGTCAACACGCACAAAGACAACCCCTTTGGTTCGGGCTTCACGGTAAAGCCCTTCGCGAAATCCATAGGTGCGCATATCCCTGTATAAAACAAAGACATCCATTTCAGGCTTCAGCGTTTTAAGCTTCAAGGCGTTTTTTACAGAATGCGTGCAGCAAACTTTGGAACAGTAAGGCCGTTCTTTGATCCGCGAGCCCACACACTGGATGAATAACGCCGAATGGACTCCTTTTATGGAAAGCGTGTCATCAATGAATTTCCGATCCAGTTCGAGACCGGTCAACACCCGGGGATCCTTCCCGTAGAGATATTGATCCGGTTTGAATTCCTGTGCACCGGTTGCGATGATCGCGACGCCATGATCAATCACCTGTTCTTTGCCGGCGGTTTCAACAGTGGTGCTGAAATTTCCCACAAACCCCCCGACGGCTTTGACCTCGCTGTTTGTCAGAACATTGATATTCGGATCGGAGGTAACGCTTTTAATCAAATCAGCCAGTTTTGCCTGAACATCTTCGCCCTGCCAGGTTTCATAAAGATTCAACGCCTGTCCGCCCAATGTGTCGCTTTTTTCGATCAGATATGTGAAATACCCTTGCTTGGCCAGATTATGGGCGGCGGTCATTCCGGAAAGTCCAGCGCCGACAATCAGGGCGGACGGGTTCACTTCTATTTCAGGATCGTACAGCGGCGATAACAGGCCGACTTTGGACACGGCCATTCGAACCAGATCTTTGGCCTTTATCGTTGCCTTATCTCTTTCACTGCTGTGGACCCAGGAACACTGATTGCGGATGTTGGCCATTTCAAAAAGGTATTTGTTGATTCCGGCATTGAGAACGGTTTCTTGAAATAGCGGTTCGTGGGTTCTGGGCGTGCAGGCGGCCACGACGATCCGGTTCAAATGTTGTTCCTTAATTACCTGGGTCATTTGCTCCTGGGTATCCTGGCTGCAACTGAAAAGATTATCCTCCACATAAACCACGTTGGGAAGGGTTTTGGCATATTCGACGATATCCGGGACATCCAGGAAACCACCGATATTGGTCCCGCAGTGGCACACGAAAACACCGATGCGCGGGAGCGCGCCTTTGACATCAATCTCTTGGGGCGTCTCTTTTGTCCGAGCCATATCCCCCCGTGACCCGGCCAGGATGCCCCCGGCCATGGCTGCGGCTGCGCTGGATTCGATGACCGACTGGGGAATGTCCTTGGGGCTTTCAAAGGTGCCGCAAACGAAGATGCCGGGTTTTGAGGTCTGAACCGGATTGAAACTGTTTGTCAGGGCATGCTGATACATATCCAGTTCAATCCCTAATTTTTGGGCCAGACCCAGAGCCTGCTCCGACACCTTAAACCCCACGGACAGAACCACCATGCCGAATGTTTCCTTGATCCGTTTTCCCGTTTCGTCAATATAGTCGATGCACAGATTTCCGGTGCCGTCATCCGGCTGGATGTTGCTGATTTTCGATTTTACAAAGCGGACGCCAGCTTTCCTGGCACGGTTATAATACTGCTCGAAATCTTTTCCGTGGGTTCGAATATCGATGTAAAATATGACGGTATCCAGCAAACTTTTTTGGTGTTCCTTGGCAATGATGGCTTCTTTGACGGCATAGGTGCAGCAAACTCCGGAGCAGTACGGCTGTGATCCCGGATGCAGATCCCTGGACCCCACACACTGTATCCATGCGATTTTTTCGGGTTCTTTGTGATCAGAGGGCCTCACCAGGTGGCCGCTGAAAGGTCCGGTTGCGGCCAGTATCCGTTCAAATTCAAGACTGGTGACGATGTTGGGAGAATTTTTGTATCCAAAGATGTCGTAACCGGAAGGGTCATACACATTGCAGCCGGGAGCGATGAGGATCGCTCCGGCATTGAGGGTGAATTCCTTTGTTCGGTCTTCAAAATTTATGGCGCCGGAAGGGCAGAATTTTTCACAGGCCTTGCATTTTCCTTTTTTAAGGAAAATGCAGTTGTCGTCAATGGCGTATTTTAAGGGAACCGCCTGGGCGTATTTCACATAGATGGATTTACGATTGGCGAGTCCTGCGTCGTAGTCATTGATGACCTTTTTTGGGCATTTTTCAGCACAAAGGCCGCATGCAATACATTTGTCCACATCCACATAACGGGGGTGCTGAATCACCTTGATTTCAAAATTACCCGCTGTTCCGGAAATGCTTTCCACTTCGGACAACGTCAGAAGCTCGATGTTGAGATGCCGGCCGACCTCGACCAGCTTGGGAGAAATGATTCACATGGCGCAGTCGTTGGTGGGAAAGGTCTTGTCGAGCTGGGCCATGACGCCGCCGATGGAGGACGATCTTTCCACGAGATAGACAAAAAAGCCCGAGTCGGCAAGATCGAGGGCCGCCTGCATGCCGGCGATACCACCGCCGACCACCATTACTGAGCCGCATATTTGAGACATTTTTCCTATCCCTATTTCATAGAACATTGTTAAGAAAAATTCGTGTAAAAGAAGTTGATTTCAGGTTGGGCGGAGCCCGGCGTTGGGTACCGTATCTCTGCACAACCGGACACCGGTTTAAGGATTCAACTTCAATTAACTATAAAGGATGCTTTCTTTTTTTTGTCAAGGATTATTCCAAATGGTTTCCTGAAAATGGTCCCAAAAACGGTGCATTAAATCCAAAATATTGGGTCACTTCGAAACATCGTATTTTTCACAAGCCCTCCGGAGGCGGATAGACATATTGCCTTTTATGAAAACACATGGCGATAATCCTTTTGGGAGGACCAATTCCTTTGGAGATGATCCTGAAAAGAAATTGATCTCATCCATCTTGAATGGTAAATACTTAAAGTGTCTTTTGTCAGTTTTATTTGAGTAGATGGAAAGAAATGACACCTTAACTTTAGTTTCTTAATGAACTGAGATATGAATCTTGTCGTGGCAGCGTGCCCCAGTATTTGGATTTTTTGTAATATTGAAAAGGGTTAATCATGAGGCTTTTTGACAGTCACTGCCATTTGGAAGACCGAGCATTTGACAAGGATATGGATGAGGTCATCCATCGAATGCATGCCGCCGGTGTCGATTCTGCCATGACCGTTGGAACAACGCTCGATCAGTGTATCAAGGGGATTGCCATCGCCGAATCGATACCAAGAGTGTATGCTTCCGTGGGAATACATCCCCACGATGCAAAAGATTGCAGTGAAAATGTGCTCAAAAGGCTTATTGATCTTTCCAACAGCCCCAGCGTTCGCGCATGGGGAGAGATCGGTCTCGACTTTAACCGAATGTACTCACCCAGAAACGTTCAGGAAAAGTGGCTTGTCCGTCAGCTTGAAATTGCCGGTACATTGAATCTTCCGGTCATTTTCCACGAGCGGGACAGCAACGGACGTCTCATCGAAATTATGAAAACCCATTTCAAAAACGGTCGAAACGGGGTTGTTCACTGCTTCAGCGGCACGAAAAATGAGCTCCAACAGTACCTTGACCTGGGCCTTTACATCGGGATTACCGGTATTGTGACCCTCAAAGAGCGGGGTGAGTCTTTGCGGAAGCTCGTGCATTTGATTCCGGAGGACCGAATCCTGTGCGAAACCGATGCCCCCTATCTGACCCCTACCCCTGAAAGAAACCACTCCCGCCGTAACGAACCGGCGTTTGTCCGGTCGGTCCTGCTTAAATTGGCTGAAGTAAGAAAAGAAGATCCCGAACACCTGGCTGAAAAGGCGTGGATCAATACCTGCCGGTTATATGGCGTTTACAAAAATACATCCTGACCCTTGACTTGATTTTAGTTGCAAATTTGAATCCCCCTAAAATACAATAATTTTTGTAAAAGTTTAGCCTTTAGATAATGAATCGCTCCAGGTGTGCTTAAATTTAAGCAGTTACTAATTTTTAAATAGTTAGCCGAATAGGGTATTTTCGGCCTTGAGTATGATATTTTAATCGGCCGGCCTATGACGTGTTGTATTTTCGTCCCAATTGGAGGCATTTCAAATGTTCAACAAACCGACCTATGATGAATTGGAACAAAGGGTCAGGACATTAGAGAAAGAGGTGGTTTCCTTCAAACAAATAGAAACGGCGTTGAGAGAAAGTGAGGCCACTTTAAAAAGCATCTTTAGTGCCACGCCGATAGGTATCGGCATGGTATTCGACAGGGTGATTCAGCAGGCCAATGAGCGGTTATGCGAAATGCTGGGTTATTCCAGTGAGGAATTATTGGGAAAAAGTGCAAGAATGTTGTATCCGACCGATGAAGAATACGAATATGTCGGACTGGAGAAATACAAACAAATTCGCGAACGAAACATCGGGACTGTGGAAACCCGCTGGCAGCGTAAAGACGGTACTGTTATCGATGTGCTTTTGAGTTCATCACCTCTCGATCCTGATGATTTGTCCGTGGGTGTGACCTTTACGGCACTTGATATCACCAGCCGTAACCAAGTCGAGCAGGAGCTGAGGGAAAGCGAAGCGCAATACAGGAGTCTTTTCAGGAACAATCACTCCGTCATGCTTCTGATCGATCCGGTGACCGCAGAAATTGTGGATGCCAATCCGGCAGCCGTTTTCTTCTACGGCTGGAGTTGCGAAACGCTGACCTCCATGAAGATTTATGATATCAATACGCTCACGGAACAGGAGGTGTTTGATGAGATGGAAAAAGCAAAGACGGAACAGCGCAAACACTTTTATTTTCAACATCGTTTGGCGAACGGGAAAATACGAGATGTGGAGGTATACAGCGGTCCCATAAAGGTCAAAGGCAGAGAGCTTTTATACTCGATCATACATGACACTACCGCCCGAAAGAAGGCGGAGGCGGCCCTAAAAGAGAGTGAAGAACAGTTTAGATACATTTCAGAACAGTCGTTGCTGGCCATTCAGATTATTCAAGACGATGTGATTAAATACCTCAACCAGGCTTCGGCGGACATCGCCGGGTATTCTATTGAAGAGATGATCGGTTGGGGGACGGAAGATCTCGAAAAATTGATTCATCCCGATGATCGCAAATTTGTGATGGAGCAGGCCAGAAAAAAACAAAAGGACGAAAAAGATGTTGTTCCACATTATCAATTTAGAATCATTACCAAGACCGGAGAGACAAGATGGCTTGAAGTTTATTCACGCACGATATGTTATAAGGGGAGGCACGCCGACCTGGCCACACTTGTTGACATCACTGAAAAAATACGGGCGGAAGAAGAAAAAACGAGATTGGAAGCACAGCTTCGTCAGTCTCAGAAGATGGAGTCCATCGGCACGTTGACAGGAGGCATCGCACACGATTTCAACAACATTCTCGGGATCATTATAGGCAACACGGAACTTGCGATGGAAGATTTGCCGGAATGGCATTCGGCAAGATTAAATCTCAATGAGATTCTATTCGCCAGTATGCGTGCAAGAGATGTTATAAAACAGCTCTTGAGTTTTAGTAGAAAAACGGATCCTAAGCAAAAACCTGTAAAGCTTGTTCACATCATCAAAGACGCTCTAAAATTTTTGCGGGCAACGATACCAGCAAGCGTTGAGATTCGTGAAGATATACAAAAACATACGTACCACACCATCCTCGCAGACAGCACTCAGATCAATCAGATTATGATCAATCTATTCACCAATGCGGCGCATGCCATGGAAGATAGCGGAGGGGTGATAACCATCAGGGTACAAAATGCGTATTTGGATCAAACTTCAGCCTCTTTTTTTCAGGATCTAACCACTGGAAATTATGTCCAATTGACGGTAAGCGACACAGGACCGGGAATTCACGAAAAGATAAAAAACAGAATCTTCGACCCGTATTTTACCACAAAGGAAGTCGGAAAGGGTACGGGCATCGGGTTGGCGGTTGTATATGGTATTGTCAAGGCACACAGCGGTGCAATTACCGTTGACAGTGAGCCCGGAAAAGGGGCCATTTTCAGCATTCTTTTTCCGGTGGTCGAACAAGAGGCATTGACGAAAACCGAGACTGTAAAATCACTCTATATGGGCAAGGAAAGAATACTGTTTGTTGATGATGAGAAATCAATGGCGGATATCGGGCGGAACAGACTGGAGCGATTGGGATATGAGGTTGAGGCCAAAACAAATCCGATTGAGGCGTTGGCGTTGTTTCGTGCCGATCCCAATCGGTTTAACCTGGTCATTACCGACATGACCATGCCGCAAATGACCGGTGATCAACTGGTAAAAGAGATCCATAATATTCGTCCTGACATGCCGACGATTTTGTGCACCGGTTTTAGTGAAAAGATAGATGAAGAAAAGGCAAAGGAAATCGGCATCCGTCAATATATTGAGAAACCTTATGACAGTCGCGAACTGTCCAGGTTGGTTCGAAAGGTTCTGGCTGAACAATGATGAATTGATGCCTGGAAAAAACACTGGAGGACATGATGAATAGAGCATTTATTTTCGTTTTAACGGCATGTTTTGTTTTAACGGCGAATCCCGGATTCGCTCAGTTTACTGCTGATTCGGATCGAAATTTGATTTTTACCGAAGGCACAGCCGAGGAAGTGGGACAGAACGATTCAACCAAAATTTCCATCGCCGTTGTGACACAGGGCCGGAAACTAGAACCGGTCAGCACTGAAAATGCGGGCAAAACCCAATCGGTGATAGCGGCCATCAAGGGGTTGAACATAAAAGATCTTAAACTGAAGACATCCAATTACCGTGTTACACCCCAAAGGGATTATAAAGCCCGTCCGCCGAAAATAAATGGGTATGAGGTCAATAATGAAATTGAAGTGACGATGGAAGGGTTTGCGCCTGAACATTTATCCAACCACGTTTCCAGGGTTGTCGAAAAAGCCCTTGAAAGTGGTTCCAACAATATTGGACATATTCAGTTTTATATCAAAAACAAATCCGAATTGGAGAAAAAAGCGTTAGCACAGGCTACCCTGGAAGCCATCGAACGGGCGAAAACGCTGGCCGAAGCAGCGGGTGTAAAACTCAAACGGATTGCTTTGCTCAGCACACAGCCGGTTTACACGCCGCCCCGGGCACAGATGTTGCGGGCGACCGAAATGGGGTCAGATGCCGGGACGGTAGCACCACCGATGGAGATTGGGGAGAGTCGCATTCAGGTTCGGGTCAACATCGCCTATGAGATTTCGCCCTGAACAGGCCTTGAACCGGTTATATTTTTGTCAGCTCATAGCTTCGGGTTCCGAGCCCGAGCTTTTCGGCATATGCCAACTGAAGGGTCCAGTCAACATTCGGGTAAATTCCTCTGAATTTATCCCCGCCTTTTTCGGTATTGATCTCCAGGCATGACTCCGGGAGCGCCTCTTCCAGGTTCACAAGGTCTACAGATGCCTGGTCTATGGCCACCGGATCTTTTGAAGCGACAATGCCGATGTCTCTGACGATGGGCGCATCATTGTGACCGTAGCAGTCGCAGGCCGGAGATACATGGGTGATAAAATTTAGGTACAACGACTTGCCGATTTTATTTTGTAAAACACCCATGGTGTATTCCACCATGTTTTCCAAGAAGGTCGGTATGGCCTGATTCCACTGAATTTCAATGGCGCTGCTGGGGCAGATAAGAATACATTCGCCGCACCCGATGCACTTTTTGGCATTTATAACCGCCTTTTCGTTTTCAAGTGAAAGGGCATTTGGGGAACAGTGAGGGATGCAATCTCCGCAACCCACGCATTTTTTCTTTACCACTTTAGGTGCAACCGTGGAGTGTTGCGCCAACTTTCCTTTTCGTGAAGCGCATCCCATCCCCAGGTTTTTAATGGTTCCGCCGAAGCCCGAAAGCTCGTGCCCTTTGAAATGGGCCACGGATATTAGGGCATCGGCTTCAATAATATCAGATCCGATATACACTTTTTTAAAATTTTTCTGGTTGACGGTGACGGCGGTTTCGCTCTTACCCCTCAATCCGTCGGCGATGATAATGGGCGCATTCACAACTGAAAAGGCAAAACCGTTTTGAATGGCCGTTCTGAGATGATGGGGTGAATCGCTTCGCGTTCCGGTGTAAACCGTATTGGCATCGGTCAGAAAGGGAAAACCGCCGAACCCTTTTATGGATTCCACAATTTTGCTAATAAATACAGGCTGGATAAAGGCGGTATTCCCCTTTTCACCAAAATGGAGCTTCACCGCCACAAGATCCCGTTCCTTGACTGTCTCGGAAAGTCCTGCGGTATCCAGAAGCCGTGCAAGCTTTGCGACAAGATTTTCTTTGGCGGATGCCCTTAAATCGATAAAATAGACGCTGCTTTTCATGGAATCCTCCCTGTAAGGTACGATTTCAAGTGTTTTCGATAAGTTTGACGGATATGAAAATTTTCCAATTCTGACCAATTGAATGGTTGAATAAAAACTACCGATTGCCTTTGTCAAAGTCAAGATGTTTGGACTATCAATTAACCATGAAAACGATTTAGAGGCTGCGAAGGCACATAGGAAGAAATGGAATGATTACAATGAAACGCTTCTGAAACGGTTGTTTGATTCGGAGGCCGTACTTGAAGAGTACAACAGATCTCCACTGGATGTCACACCTGCAATGAAGGTATCTTGGAGGCAGAGAATTTCAAGGTTTTATGAAGGTATTTCCAATAAAATCACAATACTTGAATTAATCATTGAAAGGCTCGAATTCATCCCGGAAAAGGTCGCAATTTCTAAGACTCAAGATGGATCCGGGAGGTATCTGGCAGCTTTCACTGGGAAGAGATATGAAATCTGCCGGTTTATCGTTTGACGCAAATAGAATTTTTTAGAGATTTTTTTTCTACAGCCATATATGGCATTATTTTTTACTTGACATACAATATATATTGTCTTAATAAATTTCTAAAAGTCGGTTGGTATAGCTCGACTCAAGAGATATGCCATACAACATTTCAGGATACTGTTGTACGTGGCAAGGGTCTCGGAGGATTGTCAACCTTTCTTCATAATTCTTCGAAAGGGCGATTCAACAAAATCGCCCTTTTTCGTTAGCACCCTGTCAAACCCGCTCTTTTTTCTTCATTTATTTTCAAAAAGCATAGCGATGATTCTATTTTTCTTAATAATCCCTTTGATAAGAATATTTTTCCCCGAATTAAGAAGCAGGATTTCATGGTTAATGGATATGGTCACATTGGTCCGGATGGAATAAGTCAACCCTTTTAGTAATTTCAATGAGAGCTTTTGTGAACAGAAGATGGCGCCCGCTGTCTTATGGGATGCTGCTGTTTATTTGCTGCGGCGTTGCCTTTGCCGGTTATCTGGGTTCGAACATGCGTCTTCCCATAGTCCCGCTTTATGCAAAATCGATCGGTGCCGATACGGTTCAAGTCGGAACAATCAATTCTGCATTCTTGCTGATGGCAGGCATACTGTCTCTGCCCCTGGGCATCCTTTCAGACCGTTTTGGACGGAAACTGTTTGCGTCTCTGGGTCTTATGGTGCTGGCAGTTACTTCATTTTTGCTATATTTCAGCAAAACACCTATGCAGCTCTTATGGATCTATCTCTTTTTTGGTGCCGGCGTGGCAGCGTTCGGTCCGACGATGATGTCCTTTGTGGCTGATTTTTCCCCTCCCACACATTTGGGACGCTCGTACGGCTGGTATACAACAGCCCTTTACACCTCAATGAGTCTGGGCCCCGCAATTGGCGGTTTTATTGCCGAGCAGAGTGGATTTCTCCCTGTTTTTCTTTATTCCGGCGGGATCATTTTCTTTACCTTTTGGGTTGTCATCCTTTTCCTGCCGCCGACCCGTTTCCTTGTTGCCGAAAGACCTAAAAAGCGAAAACCTGCGACCATTTTAAAGGAGCTTTTGAAAAATGGTCCGCTTTTGAGTTGCTGGCTTGTGACACTCGGGGGGTGTTTTGCCCTTGGAATGTTTATCACCTTTCTTCCGCTCCATGCGCAAAACCAAAACCTGACCGTGTGGCAAATCGGCCTTGTTTTTGCGGTTCAGGGAATTTCCAACGCCATATCCCGGATTCCCTTTGGTTATTTGAGCGATAAAGTTACCGATCGAAGCATTCTGGTCGTCATAGGACTTGTTGGATTTGCCGCTTCTATGGCGGGTTTTGGAATATCAAAGAAGACGGTTCATTTTGTATCCTTTGCCGTTTCATTCGGAGCCAGTATGGGGTTGGCGTTTACGTCCATCGGGGCGCTGATTGCCGAAGTCGTTCCAGTTGAGTCCCGGGGACTGGCAATGGGCGGCTATAATACATGCATCTATTTTGGGATGATGATCAGTTCGGCTTCTATGGGATCGATCATTCGAAACATCGGTTTTGAAAACGGATTCTTAATCACAGCCGGGATAAACTTGCTGCTGGTCGGTTTTTTCTATCTTCTCATGAAAGAATTTTCCCGGATAAAGGTAAAATGTCCTACGAATAATTGAGCAAATTAATTCAGGGGACTGGTCTAGAAAAATTGCAATTGGGAATGAACAGATGAACCTGGATCAACGGCTGAATGTTCTGAACAAGATATACGGGCTTTATGACGATTTTGCAGGCAGTCTGAATACGGCCTGTAAAAAATATTGTGCCGAGTGCTGCACGATCAGCGTTACCATGACGACTTTGGAAGGATATCTCATCGCCCGTCACATCCTTTTAAATGGTTGGTCCGATATGTTTTTACATGCTCAAGGCGCAATGTCTAAAAACCGTTTTAAGCCTCAAACCACCACCAACAGACTCGCAGATCTTTGTGCAAAAGGAGACGATCCGCCGGAAGAGGGAAACGAACATTCAAATGAAAGTTGCCCCTTCCTTAAAGGCAATCTGTGTCCGATTTACCCTGTTCGGTCATTTGGATGCCGGTGTTTTATTTCAACCCATGATTGCCGGAAAGCGGGATATGCTGAAGTTGACCCCTTTGTCATCACCGTGAACACGTTGTTCTTGCAGATCATAGAACATATCGATTTCAATGGATTTTCCGGCAATTTCATCGATATTCTCTCGTTGATGGCTTTCAAAGAGAATCGGGAACATTACCGGATGAACACCCTGAAACATCCGGGTGCCGATCTTGTTTCAAATGTACCGTCAAGCGTTTTGATGATTCCGCCTGAACACCGGATTAAAGTTAAGCCCATCCTTGAGGAACTTTTGAGCATAAAAGGATCGTAAGAATATATGAAATAATGTAACTTGTGTTGACTTGAAGACCTGCTTTTGGTATCGCAATCGGGATTTTAAAACTAACTTAAAGGAAATTCAAAATCATGGAAAGAACATTGGCTATTATCAAACCGGATGGTGTTGCGCGGGGAATTATCGGTGAAGTTATTCAACGATTGGAAAGCAACAAGCTCAAAATAGTGGCCATGAAAATGTTGAGAATGAATAAAACACAGGCTGAAGGCTTTTATGCGATCCATGAAGCGCGACCGTTTTTTGACAGCCTGACTTATTTTATGTCATCCGGACCGGTTGTCGTCATGGTCCTCGAAGGTAAAAATGCCATTGCGAGATACCGCGAAATAATGGGCGCCACAGACTACAGGAAAGCGGACGAAGGTACCATTCGAAAAGATTTTGCAACAGACATTGAGAAAAATGTCGTTCACGGTTCAGATTCCTCCGAAACCGCTGCCTTTGAAATCGGATATTTCTTTAATCGGTTTGAACTTCTCTAATGTCTCATAGCGTCCATTTAGATCACATCAGTATTGTTCTTCAGCAGCCCCGGTATTCTGAAAATATCGGGGCTGTCGCACGTGCCATGCGAAATATGGGCATCTGCCGGCTTGTGGTCGTTGATCCTCAAAATTATGACCTTCACAAAGCCCGGAAGCTGGCCACCCATTTTGCTTCGGATATTATCGAAAAATGCAGATTCTATCCGGTCCTCAAGGAAGCCCTTGCCCCGTTTAACTACGTTGTCGGTGCCACTGCGCGGCTCGGAGGACAGCGGCAGGTCACCAATTCGCCTTCGAAACTTGCTCAAAAGCTCATTCCCATCTCCATCGAAAATTCCATTGCCATCGTCTTTGGCCCCGAAGACAGAGGACTTTCCAACGAGGATATTCGGTATTGCCATGAGCTCGTCAATATCCCCACAAGTGAATTTTCTTCTTTGAACCTGGCCCAGGCGGTAATGATCCTGTGCTATGAGATCTTTATCGCCGGGAGCGAAGCAGATCAAGAATTTACGCCTCGACTGGCCGGCAGGCATGAGCTCGACGGAATGTATGGTCAACTTAAAGATATACTGATGAGGATCAGTTATATCAATCCCGAAAATCCGGATTACTGGCTGAATAATTTCCGCCACTTTTTTAGCCGTTTGCGACTTCGCGCCAGAGAAGTCAGTATTATCCGAGGTCTATGCCGCCAGGTCGATTGGTATGGGAAAAAGTGCTATGAGGATGGAAAAAAGGAAAGGGTAAAAATCGGATGAGACTTGTTCGGTTTGGTCAAAAAGGAAAAGAAAAACCGGGGCTTTGGAAAGCGGGCAACATCGTCGACTTACGAGAAATCTTTCCGGAGATTCCGGATATCGGAGAAGCATTTTTTAGGGAAAACTGGATTGAAAAAATAGCCGAAATTGATGATTCCGGCAAAAAGATCCAAGCGCGAATCGGCTGCCCGATCCATGCACCGTCTAAGATCATCTGTCTTGGGAAAAATTATGCCGAGCATGCCAAAGAAGGGGGCTTCGAAAATCCGGAAAAGCCCCTGATATTCTGCAAAACACCCAATGCGTTGAGCGGACCCTTTGATCCCATCATACTTCCCAAAAGCAGCGGACAGATTGACTGGGAGGTGGAATTGGCAGTGGTTATTGCAAAGCAGGGGAAAAGCATTCGAAAAGCGGATGCCTTCAGTTACATCGCAGGATTTACCGTTATGAATGATGTATCCGGGAGAGAGGCTCAGTTTTCAGATTCCCAATGGTTCAGGGGAAAATCCTTCGACACCTTTGCGCCTGCCGGCCCGATGCTCGTCACGCCGGATCAGATCGAGAACATTCATAATTTGAGACTTGTTTCCAAAGTCGATGGCAAGATCATGCAGGACGGCAACACCAGAGATATGATTTTCGATATTCCCACCATCATCGAGGACATCAGCGAGGATATCACCCTTATTCCCGGTGACATTATCTCAACCGGAACACCGGCCGGCGTGGGGATATTCAGGGACCCCCCGGTGGTTTTGAAGCCGGGCAACGTGGTGGAATGCTGCATTGAGAACATCGGCGCTATCATTAATAAGGTCTTAAAATAACAGTGTATAACATCGCTTCCCTTTTGGATTGATGATTGAAGATTGTATGAACAAGAAGGTAAGAAGGTAAGAGGATCAGAAGATTAGTTTTTCCTCTCACTTTCCAACCTTCTTATCTTTTCGAGTAGGCAGGAGCCTCCCGAGGCTAAAGGAAAATGTTTGTTTTCTCCGTTTTCCGCCTGCTTTCGCGGCGGTGCCACAAGATCTCTTCCGTACCTCAGTTGCTCTCCTGCCCCTCACAGAACCGGACAAGCAGCTTTCCCACATCCGGCTCCTCGGATTGTCATTCAGTATGCCTCCGCCCTACGACATGGGTCCAGGTCTTTGCGGATTCTCGGTTTTGGCCACTTTATCCAGATCAGTGCCTGGTTAAAGCTTGCCCAAGTGTACGCCCTGTGCTGGCTCTTGCGGTTAAGCCATTTGAGCAAAATTCGTGTCGCACGATAGACGTAGTAGCTGCACCTTTCCGAGTTGTCCGTTATGGCATAATAGTTCAGGTGCCCAATTACACGGCGCCTGGCCACCCGCATGACAGCTCCTGAAGATTGCTCTCCAG
>JAWOIY010000253.1:0-4808 GCA_046484425.1 Desulfobacterales bacterium
GTTTTTATGATAATCTCAATTTTAATGGGTTTAAATGATGAGTTTGCAATAACTGAAAATGAAGAGGATAGCGCCAAAAATGGCAAGCGAAAATCTCAAGGATCAATGCTCTGATTTAACCAAGGAGTTCAACATTCAGATCCCCTGCAGGCTCGTGGAAAGAGTTGAAGGTTTTGCATCAGCAAATAACACCACCATCACCAGCGTGGTGATCGAGGCGCTGGACACGTTTTTAAGAAAGCAAAAAAACAGGGTTAGTTGACAATTGCTTTATGGTTTTAGTAGGTTATGGTTAGAACAAGGTTTTTTGCTTGCAGTGAAAAATGACTTTTTTGTCGCATTTCCGGAAAATGATAAAAAAGATGTTTAGCCGATTAAACAAAAAAACTTGTTTAGCCGATTAAACGAAATAAGTCGTTCAGTCGATTGAAGGTAAAAACACCTTTAATCAGATTGACAGGTAAAATTTAAGATGCCTGTTACGGAAAATACAAAGGATTGCATTGCCCTATGTTTGGAAATATGTGGAAATGTTTGTTTCCCTGACTAAACAGAAAAAGTTGTTCAATCGATTGAACAAGAAAAAGTGTTTAGTCGGTTAAACGAAAAATCTTGTTTAGTGCCTAAACGAAAAATTCTGTTTAGACGATTGAACAGAAAAAAGCTGGTCTGATTGGCACGAACGAATTCAAATTACAGAAAAAATAGCGGCCAAGGCCTAACGGAATTCAAGCTAATCTTGATTAAGGTAAACGATTTCAATATGTTCGGCAGATGAACGCAGGCGACCACGAAACAGATCTTATATTGGCCCAAGAATTATGTGCCGAACTGCGTTCAGGCAATGGCGAAGCCATTCTCAAGATTTATAGCGAGTATCATCCCCTCTTCTTGGGATATACCCGCCGGCGGATTCGTTCAACCGACTATGACAAAGCCACTTCGGTTTTAAGTGATTTCTGGGTTGAACTCCTGAACGCCAAGGCAATATGCAACTATAAAGGGTTGGCCTCTTTAAAGACGTATCTGTTTAAGATTCTCAATTTCAGGATAGTTGATAATGTAAGAAGTGCATATCGCCAAAGCGCCTACGGCAAGAATATAAGCGATAAGGATCATGAGATTGACGAGTTTGGATCAGATGACGAATCTCCCGAAAAAGATATGATCCAAAAAGAAAAGATAAAGCTCGTTCATGAAGCGCTTTTGATGCTGGCCGATATCTCTTTCGACGATGCATATCTATTAAAAATGCACCTTGAAGGGCTTGACTACAGGCAAATGGCCGAAAGGAGCATTGGCGATAAAGATTGTCCTCAAAAAGAACTGGATAAAAAAATCAATGCGATCAAGAAACAATTTACCCGTAATGGAACAGGATCTCTTGCTAAATTCAAGAGCTGTCTTGAACGAGTTATGATAAAAAATAAGTTGAATCAAGATGATATCTTCAATTAGCATAATACCGGTGTTTTGAAACTGCGAACAGGTGAATGGGCTGGAGGTTGAGATGTCGGATAAAATTATGGACAGCCTCAAGCAGGCGTTTATGAAAGATAAAGAGAATATTGTAGATGAATGCTATATGGCAGATCAGACATCTGCCTACGCATTCGGCGAACTCGGCCCTGAAGAAAGCAGCAAAGTTAGGGATCACCTCAACACTTGCCGGTACTGTCTGGATTTGTACATGGATATCCGGATGGCTGAGGAGGATGCGAAAATTGCGAAGGATGAAAAGGTAGAAGTGCTTCAAGGACTTCAAAACGCCATCGATAGAAGGAAAAAATTAGTCGGCTCACCACTTCAGAAGTTCGGTGCCGTAATTTCAGATTTTTTTGGGAAGGGATTTTCCCTTAAACCGGTTGCAGCTTTTGCGACCGTTGTATTATTGATTCTTGGCGGTACTTATGTGTTGCGGGATAAATCCGGCCTTCCCCCCGATACTCCGTATACCATTCAGATCATGCTGCAAGGCAGAGCCCAGATCGGATTCAGGGGCGGTCAGCCTGAATATAATGAATTTCAGGTTAAAGCCGGGGGGGAAATGAAGTCAGGCGATTATTTCCGATTTCAGACAAAGATTGATCAGGATGCTTATGTCTATGTTGTTTTCCAGGATAGTTCGGGTAATATCGAATCATTGGAAAAGGGCTTCATCGCTGGAGGAAAGGATTTCTTCCTCCCGGACGGCAATAAATGGTATCATCTTGATAAAAATACCGGCACGGAAAAATTGTATCTACTGGCTTCTAAAAATAAAATCGAAGATTTCCCAAAAAGGATTGAAGATTTGAAAAGCGGCGGCATTGAAACCATCGGAAAGGTTTTCCCGAAAGCCACCATTCAATCATTCAGTTTTGAGCATCAGTAAATCGAGATCACCTATCCTCAGACTCAAGGCTCGCCCATAAACACGAAAGCTCCCCAATAGCGGGGGTTGGCATAGCCTTGGCGCTGTTTGACAATTTTCATTTGTGCAAGAGCTGCCTGCCTTAAAGCATGGCAGCGGTTCATGGTACCCGATTTGATGTTTCGATAAAATTGAACCATCAGTTCCTTGGTTTCCATGTCCGGCACCTTCCAGAGGCTCATCACAAGGCTTTTTGCACCTGCCTGGGTGAAGGCACGGCGCAATCCGAACACGCCCTCTCCGCTTTCTACCTCACCCAATCCCGTATCACACGCTGAAAGTACCACCATCTTCGTTCCGTGAAGGTTCAATCCGAGAATTTTTTCCGCCGTAACGATGCCGTCATTTTTCCTCGTATCACTTGACATGAGCGACCGTTTAGCCCCGGCCAGGAGAATGCCGGAGCGCAACAGCGGGTTTTCAACGTTGATGACCCAATCTGTCCGGCCAAACGGATGTTCATCCTTTTTCGGCAAATCTGCCGTCTGCCATCCCCTGCCTGAAGACGGTAAATTCTGCTTGTTCAGAAAAAAGCCATGTGTGGCCAGATGCAGAATTTCAGGGCCTGGTTTATTCATCAATATTTCTTCCAGCGCTTTTTTTCCCGTATAAATCTCGGATTTTTCCTGTCCCATGATTCCGCCGATGGCATCCAGCTCCTCTTTGGCATAATGAAGCGGCTCGAAAGAAACTTCGTTGAGATTGGAGGATCGGTTTGCCACAATCGTCCCCATATCATTCTTGATGTTGATCCGTTTAAGAACAGCCATCTTCTCATCTGACCCAAGATTGAAATCAGGATCACCCATGAGTAGATATTTTCCACCATTAACCGGATTCTTTCCGAACCCGATGATATCCCTGCCGGCTGCGAGATAATTGAATGTATAGTCCTCAATCAAAAACCTGCCATCAGGCCCCTGCAGCACCTCAAAAGGCATCAGGTTCAGGTTTCCATCCGGCGATATAAAGATTTCTTTAACCGTTCCAAGATCTTTTAGCAGCGGTCTGAATACCAGATCATACAATTTTTGAGACGTTCCGGTAACCGCATCACTTTTCGCGGTTCCTGATTCATAAATCTCTTTTTTGTATTGTGTGACCATCCTGTCAATTTTATCGGCATCACCAAGATCGATCATGCTGACCGGGTTGTCATCGCCGGCATGAAGCACAAAAGAGATGTATCGATCCGGCTGTGTTGCCTTATCTTTGTTTTCGGATTTGATCGTTTCGATTCTGGCGAATTCCACCAGCGCTGTTTGAGGGGCAAGCACCTTCACTATTTTTTCACAATCCGCTTTGGCAATCTTTTGTTTCATTGCGAAAGGCTGGCTTAACCGGCTTAACTGGGCTTCCAAGCGATCCTTTTCATTTTTCAAATCAGTATTTTTCTGCTTATAGCTTTTCTCATCTTCTTTCCCGGGTTGGGCAAATGTCAGTTTCGATAAATTGGAACGCACACCGCTCAGTTCTTCAAACAGTTTGGCGGATTCGGGATTGCCGGTATAAAAGATGGCCTCCTGGTATCGCTTCTGGACCTCTAAAATAGACCCTTTCCTTTTGAGCCAGACATCAAGAGCATTTTTTCTTTTTTCCGGATCTTGCCTCAGGTGCTGGTTGACGAGATTCAGAAAATCATAAAGACTCCCATTGTTCATCGTAACAAACCTTAGTTTCTGATCCTCAGAGGTAAATCCCATCACTTGATCGAGGAGCTTGTCTTCAATTTCCAATGTGCGCGTAATGAAATCGTATGCCTTTTCAAAATCACCCGTGGCCTCATAAAGCCCTGACAGGTGACTTAATCCATTAGCAACATTTGGATGTTCAAGACCAAGAGTTTTTTCCCAGATTTCGATGGCCTGATCATACAAAGGTTTTGCTTTCGCATAATCTCCCTGTACTCTATAAAGCGCTGCTAAATTGTGTAAACTGTTGGCAAAAGAATCGGTTTCGGTTCCGATAGTATCCTTCTTGATTTGCAAAACCCGTTGATAAAGCTGTTCTGCCTTCGCAAAACCTTCCAAATAAAAGTAAACCGTTGCCAAATTGTTGAGCGTTCTGAGAACATCAGGATGGTTCGACCCCAGTGCCTTTTCCTGTATTTTCAATGCCCTGCTGTATAAAGATTCCGCCTTTTCATAAGCGCCCGCATCTTCGTAAAGCATGGCTAAACTATTCAAACTGGCGGCAGTATTGGGATGATCAGTCCCAACTGTTTTCTCCCAGATAGCCAACGCCCTAAGATATAGCGCTTCTGCCTTTTCTCGATCTCCCATATAATAATAAAGCTTTGCCAGGTTGTGCAAAACATAGGCAACTGAGGAATGTTCAGGGCCGTGCATCTTTTCCAGGATACCCCGCGCCCGCTGATACAATGGTTCCGCCTTTT
>JAWOIY010000006.1:0-6941 GCA_046484425.1 Desulfobacterales bacterium
TATTCAAAAAAGATGAAGGAAATGTTCGATGATCTAAACTACAAGTGGAGCCGTGAGCGCAACAAGCTGGAGGCGAAAGCACAACATGCCAAGGTCGAAGTAAAGAAAAAATTTGAAGAACAATTGAAAACCCTTCAAGAAAATCGCGAAAAAATGAGTCAGAAACTGGACCAAATCGACAATGCCAGTGAGGAAGCATGGAAAGACCTTAAAAAAGGCGTTGACAACGCATGGAAATCCCTGAACGAGAGCATAAAAAAAGCGCGATCGCATTTTGATTAGAAGCTTCAAACTTTTGGACTCCAGCTTATTTGGTCCGGTGTCCAGATAAAAATACGTTATCGTATTTATGAATTAGAGCACTTGGCAGTGGTGGCATTCCTGCCCCCTCCGACCTATGCGAGGCTTTCCCTGAGAATTTCTTGCAACCGCTTGGGATTGGCTTTGCCCTGGGACAGCTTCATGGCCTGTCCCACCAGAAATCCGATTGATTTTTTATTTCCGTTTTTGTAATTTTCCACCGCGGACATATTTTCCGAAATCACTTGATCCACAATACCCCTGAGCGCCCCGGTGTCCGAAACCTGCCTGAAACCGAATTGGTCGACAATCTCTTCCGGCGACTTGGCGGTTTCGAAAAGCTTGTTGAGCACGGATCTGGCTGAATTCGAATTAATCTCATCTTTTTCCAGCATGGTGATCAAGCCGGAAAACCGCCTGGCTGTTACCGGTGACGTCGCGAACTCATGTCCGTGTTCTTTCACCGCCGGAAGCAGTTGTGTGGCTATCCAGTTCGCCACGGTCCTCGGGGACGCCCCGAACTTGACAACGGCTTCAAAATATTCTGGCAATTCCCGCTCCGAACTCATCTGGGCCGCCTCATCATGCGCCAGGCCGTACTGCCGGACAAAACGGCTGACTTTCTGGTGCGGCATTTCAGGAAGTTTTGACGCCATCTTCCGCAACCATTCATCCGTAACCAGGATTTGAGTTACGGCCGGATCCGGCACGCAGGGACCTTCAAACTTTGCCCGCATGGCGGTGGTGATCCCTTTTTCAGGATCCCACAACCGGGTGTGCAGCACGATCGGCTCATTGTTTTTAAAAGACTCGGTCTGGCGTTTGATTTCGTAAGCAATGGCACTGCCGACATGCTGGATGGAATTCATGTTTTTGACTTCGACCTTTGTGTTCAGTTGATCACTGCCAAGCGGCCTTAGGGATATATTCGCATCACACCGCATGGTTCCCTGGTCCATGCTGCATTCCGCGCATCCCGTGTATCGAAGCTGGGTCCTCAAGACTTTTAAAAATGCCATGGCATCATGGGGGCTGCGCAGATCCGGTTCGGTAACGATTTCTATGAGCGGCGTTCCGGCCCTGTTAAAATCAACCAGGCTGATGGGGGTCCGGCTTTCGGTCTCATGAACGAGTTTGGCCACATCCTCTTCCATGTGGACATGGTGCAGGCGAAGATTTTTGGGTTTTCCGTCTTCATCCATAATGTCGATCCAACCGCTCCTGGCCAGCGGCATATGGTGCTGGGATAGCTGAAAGCCCTTGGGCAGATCCGGATAATAGTAGACCTTCTGATCGAAAGCGCTCTGCGGCTGTACATCGCAATTCAATGCCAGGCAGGCCAGGGTTGCCTTTTCAAGGGTTTCCAGGCTGAACCTGGGCACCGCGCCCGGCAGCCAGAGACAGATGGGACAGATATTCGTATTGGGATCGTCTCCGGGTCTGTTGGGACAGTCGCAAAACATTTTGGTGGTGCAGCTGAGCTGGACGTGTATCTCAAGACCGATGACCGCTTCATAACCCATGGTGGTGTGCCTCCATATCCAAATCTGTCAATTGGGCTGCAATAGAGAGCAGGTGATCGTCTTGAAAGCGCGGCCCGATCAGTTGCAATCCAAGATCCGTATCCCCGCATGCGACCATACGGGGCAAGGTTATGGCCGGATGTCCGGTTATATTGGCGATGAGGGTCCATGAAAAAACATCATAGACGGTGTTGATGGTGTGTGCACGCGAAGGATCGACTGCTGCTCGCCGGGTGGGGAGCAGAAGCACGTCGAAACGCTCCAGGGCCGCTTCTGTTTGAGCCAGGAGGCGGGCCCGAATCCGTGCGGCATCGACAAACGCGTTATAGTTTTCATACTGGAAATACGCCCCTTGAAAAAGATAGCTTTTGACCAGCACGCCAAAGGATTCCGCGCGAGAGTTCATGTACATGTCATTCCAGTTTTTGGCCGTTGCGGTGCGGTGTCCGTAGCGGACACCGTCATATTTTCCGGCACTCGACGAAGCCTCCACCGCTCCGATTACATTGTGAACATCCCGAGCCATTTCGAAATCCTTCAGATGCACTTCATCAATCCGAATGCCCCGGCCGGAAAGCCGGGCCATGGCAGCACCAAACGCCCGGGATTCATCGTTTTCCAGCATGTCGATACACTCCTTGACGACGCCGCAGGAACGGATGGGTTCTCCGATTTCCGGCACCCGAAGGAACCGTGGGATGTCCTGTTCTGCGTCGAACGCCGGCATCGACAAATCCCGGGGATCACTTTTCGCCACAACCGACATGGCTTCGGCAATATCCTTTATGTTTTTTGCGGCGATCCCGAAGCATTCCATGGAAGGGACCAGACCGATAAGCCCGAAACGGGACACGGTCCCATGGCTTGGCTTGAACCCGAAATCACCGGCTACACAGGCGGTCATCCGGGCTTCTCCCATGGTGTCCGTTACCAGGAGACAGTCGACGTCACCATTTTGTAACACCGTTGCTCCGGTGTCGCCGGCCAGTCCAAAGCCGAGTTCACTCATGCGGATGCTGCCTTTAATGTGTGCGCCGGCCTGTTTGAGACGCTCGATGACGGTGGCATCATAAATCGCGGTAAAGGCTTCCAGGGCCATGGATCCCGCCGTTGTCGGCCATCCGCGGACGGACATGTTGGGTTGGATGGCGACGGACCTCCCGCTCAATGCCCCGCCGGCCGACGCCGGCAAAGGGGATGAATTCAGATACGTGTAAAGTGATTCATGCATGTTATGTCCTCTGTTAAATCCTGAAAAATGTGTTCCTCCGGGCCAAATCAGAGTTTTCCGGCACTGCCTGAAGAATTTCTGCAAGAGTTTGAAGTGAACTAAAGTTTGATGGTTTCGCAAAAAGTCAATATTGCTCGCTCCGTGACCATTTGGGGGCGTTTCCATCGGTCCCGCTAAATTTCAAGAACTCGGCGCAAGCGCCTCAAACAGCTTGAAATTTTTAACGCTTCACCGCTTGAAACGCTGATTCCCCAAATGCTCAAATGTCGCTCACAAAAGACTTTTTACGAGTTTGTCAAAGTTTAAAGTGAGCTAAAGTTAAGGAATTCTGCCAATTATATAAAATCACCGGAGCGAAGCGATACCATAACTTTAGCCACTTAAAGATTCATGTCCTTTGATCTTCGATTCTTTACTCTAAGATCGTCGCTACTTTGAAATAATCACCCTTTACCGCAGGGGCATTCCTGAACAGTTCGCCTTTTTGCGCGTGCGGACACCGGATGGGAGATCCGCCGTCCCTGAATCGGTTTTTCAGGTCAGATACCGAAAACGCCGGTTCGGTATTTCCGGCTTGAGCTTGAACACGCCCGGCCATCTGCTCGGCGGCTGCGACGGCACTCTCGAGGACCGTACGCTCGGCGTCCAAAATGCCCAGTCGTGAGACCCAGGCCAGATGGTCGACCCGGTCTTTCCGGAGCGAAGTTTTCGGGAGTTCTTCTTTTCCACGGATGTCAAGGAGACCCAATTCGGCCAGCTGTTCATAGGCGACCTCGGCAGGCGCCTGGGTCAACGGACAAAAAGCGCTGCGATTCTTTGGAAACGCCGTCACTTCACGGATGGATGTTGTTTTCAAAACCATGGCAACCGAACGGTCCAGGCCGATGGCAAGCCCTGCGTGGGGCGGAGCCCCGTATTCAAGGGCATTTAAAAAGAATCCGAATTTATTCTCCACCTCCTGATCGGAAAGCCCCAATGCCCGGAATATTTTTTGCTGCAAATCCTTTTGATGGATACGGACGCTTCCGCCCCCGAGTTCCTCGCCGTTGATGACAATATCATAAGCGCGCGACATCAGCGACAGCAGTTCTTCGGGCTTTTCGGGGTCAAAGTCGGTTCGATCCGGAGCGGTAAAGGGGTGGTGACTTGACGTAATGCCCTCATCGGTCACTTCAAAAAGCGGAAAATCGGTAATCCAAACCGGACTGTACGTATCCATTGGAATCATCCCCAAGCGATTGGCCACGTTCAGCCGGAGCTGGCTCAGTACGGTGTTGACCAGAGACCTTGACGGGTCGGCGATCATCAGGATAACATCCCCGTCTTCGACCCGAAAGCGCTCCATCACCGATTGCTTTTCGGCGTCACTGAAAAACTGGACGATATTGGAATCCAGTTTTCCGTCGGTCACCCGCATCCACGTCATACCTTTGGCCCCGAACCCGGGTACGATCTCCTTGGCATATTCATTTTGAAGAACGTTTTTGCTAAATTGCCCGGACGCGCCCTTGACGTTAAACCCCTTGATATGTCCGCTGCGATGCAGGACCTGCTTGAAGATCGAATAACCGGTATCGGCAAAAATGTCGGTGGCTTCTATGAATCTTAATCCAAATCGCAAATCCGGCCTGTCGGTGCCGGTGGTTTCCACGGCCTCCTGCCAGGTCATCCGGGGAAACGGCGCAGTAAGCCTTATCCCGCCGATTTCAAACATCCGGACGAGCA
Organism: Desulfobacterales bacterium; assembly: GCA_046484425.1. Lineage (GTDB taxonomy): Bacteria > Desulfobacterota > Desulfobacteria > Desulfobacterales > UBA11574 > UBA11574. The sequence continues at coordinate 4,780 of JAWOIY010000006.1, forward strand.
GTTTTTCGACGAGTTCAAAGATGAACGACTCATCGATAAAAGCGGCCTCGAGGTCCAGTTGGGAAAACTCGGGCTGCCGGTTGGGACGGAGATCTTCGTCGCGAAAACAGCGGGTGATCTGATAGTACCGGTCAAATCCGCTGATCATCAGAAGCTGTTTGAACAACTGCGGCGATTGCGGCAACGCGTAAAAATGTCTTGGATGATGACGGCTGGGTACGAGGTAGTCCCGGGCCCCTTCCGGGGTGCTCTTGGTCAGCATCGGCGTTTCCACCTCTATAAAGCCGTTTGTGTCGAGAACCTCCCGCACACATTGATTTATCTTGTGGCGTTTGATTAAATTGTCCTGCATGGTCGGGCGCCTCAAGTCCAGGTATCTGTACTGGAGCCGGAGGTCCTCGGAGACCGCTTCAGCGGCCGGGGTGTCGGCCCCTGCCACCATGGCCTTTTCGGAAATGTTAAAAGGCAATGCCCGGGACCTGCTGAGGATGGTGAGATCCGTGGCAACAACTTCTATATTTCCGGTGTCGATGGATGGATTTTCCGTGCCCTCGGCACGATCGATCACCCGCCCCGAAACGCTGATGCAAAATTCGTTTTTGAGGGTGGACGCAAGCCCGCAAATCTCTTTGGAGGCGAATTCCGGACTGAAAACGATCTGCACAATACCGGTCCGATCACGAAGATGGATAAAAAGGACGTCTCCATGGTCACGCAACGCATCGACCCAGCCGAACAGATGGACGTCGCGGCCGACATCGGCCGGATTAAATACACCGCAGTATGACCGTCCGCTAAAATTCATAATACCTGAATTCCTTTCTCGTTCAGTATCAATTAATAATAAACAAAAATATTAGTATGAATAATAAAAAATATATTCCTTAGACCAATTTTACTCGATCATCAAGTTTTTTAATATGATCTGTATGCCAACAAGGATGAACATGATCATAAGGGTTCAAGAATTCAAGGTGTCAAGGATTCGAGGAGGCAAAGATTTGAGTCAAAAGCTGGAAAGTTGGAGATGCTCGATGAAGGGATAAATGAGATAAAAATTATTATCTGTGGGAGGACCCAAAGGCCCGGAAATTGTTTGACACCCTTGGTTTCAAGGTGTGTGACTTTTCAACGTCCGTTTCTAAAACAGGCAGTGGAGATATCTGGATGAGTTATGTTAACGACTTAAAACAGATTTACGACTACATTGCTAAAGATTCAAGATATTACGCAACAAATGAAGTAGGGTGCATGGTAAATGAAAAACAGAAAGCTTACGCCAAAAGGGGATAGGGCAGGGTTTTTAAAGCCAACCCCGGGTCCCTGGTTCCTGATCCCTGCCATCTGTTAGCTGATACTCGCCCCCCTGAATCCTCGAACCCTTTAGTTTGAACTCTGTCTTCTCGTATGAAACTAGGCCTTCCGAAGTTTCTTTTTTTGATCAAACTGGGTACTTTCGCCCAGCGGCGGGGCTGACCTCTGACCCCTGATCTCCGCCCTCTGTTATCATCCTTGACAAATAAGTTCATGGGTGTAAATTGTCTGTAGTTTTCAAAAAATTATTTTAATCGCTAAAACAATGAGAGGATAGGCGATGGATAAAAAGACCCCATTTCTCAGAATAGAGAGTGGGGTTTTTGGTTAACCATTACACAATTTATTTTGAATTTAAATTTTAGATGCATAATCGATTGATCATTATAAGCGTATTTTTTTCTGTAATATTTTCATTCGCTTTTCTTGATATTGCTTTCGCAGAATATCCCGACGGATATTATGAGGTTCAAAGAGTTATTGACGGAGATACATTTGAATTAACTGATGGTACAAATGTCAGATTAATCGGGATAGATGCTCCGGAAGCAGCAGAAATTTGTTCGGCACAAGCAACTCAGAAACTATCATCATTAATTGCGGGGGAAACAGTAAATGGTGTCAAACCTTGAATTGTGAATAAAATTTATTTTTATTTATTTTCAGTATGTTATCATATAAACAAAAACCCTATTTCTTATAATTGAATTCATCACGGAATGTGAAAAGTTCGTGCAGAACGTTCACAAACCGCACCCCATGGCATCTGTGTTTTACTCAACCGCTTCATTGAGAACAATCACCAGGACCCGGCGGCTTTGCCGCGAACGATATCGATGTTTAACGGA
>JAWOIY010000033.1:0-58457 GCA_046484425.1 Desulfobacterales bacterium
AAAATTTCAAGCTGTTTGAGGCGCTTGCGCCGAGTTCTTGAAATTTAGCGGAATCGATGGAAACGCCCTCAAATGGTCATGGAGCGAGCAATATTGACTTTTTACGAAACCATCAAAAATAATAACCATAAAGAATAATGAAAATTGGTTCGGTCGTTCTTGACAACTTCATGGTTCTGGCACCACTTGCTGGTATTACCAATTTGCCGTTTCGCCTGCTGGCAAGGGCTTCAGGGTGCGGGCTGGTCTGCTCAGAAATGATCAGTTCCAACGGACTTGTTCACAAATCTGCTAAAACGTATGAGTTGCTCGAAAGCAGGATCGAAGAAAAACCGTTATCGGTACAAATATTTGGTTCAGATCCTGGAATAATGGCTGAAGCTGCTGCCATGGTTGAGGACTCGGGTGCCGACATTCTTGATATCAACCTTGGCTGTGCCGTAAAAAAAGTGATGAAAACCGGCTCAGGGGCGGCTCTGATGAAAGTACCCAAAAAGGTTGAAATAATTCTCGCTGCTGTCAGAAAAACCATAACGATTCCACTGACCATTAAAATAAGAACCGGTTGGGACAAATCCGGCATTGATGCTTTTAAAATTGCTGAAGTCGCGGAGGCAGGCGGCGTAGATGGTATTACCGTGCATCCCCGTTTGGCGACTCAGGGATTCGGAGGCAAAGCCGACTGGTCCTTGATTGCGGCTATAAAAAACAGCGTTTCAATCCCTGTGATTGGAAATGGGGATGTTGCAGCACCGGAAGATGTATTGACCATGAAAGATGAGACAGGATGTGATGCAGTGATGATCGGTAGAGCGGCTATCGGGAATCCATGGATATTTTCTCGAGCCCTGTCTTTGATGAATGGGAATGAGATGGTTCTTCCGGATCTTTCCGAACGTTTTAATGTGATGAAGAAATATCTTAAAACTTCGGTAGAGTGCTTTGGAGAAAAACGAGCCTGCCGAATGATGCGAAGTCACCTGGGATGGTTTGTCAAGGGATTGATTTGCAGCAGCAGGTTTCGTGAATCCATTAAGGGGATTTCCACTGAAAAAGAGGCCCTGTCGCTTATTGGAGAATATAACAGATTTTTAACTGCTTCAAATGGCATCAAATAAAGATTAGGTAACTATTCAGGGGGGCAGTTGTTTTCCCGTAACGTTATTGGCGGAGTCGCTTTGTATTTTCAGTGAGTTAGCAGTGGGGGAGACCGCGGCTCCCGCATGCTTTTCGCGGGAGAACGCGGAGGGGGCAGGAATGCCACCACTGCTAACTCACTGAAAATACCAGTGACGGAGACACCGAAGTGAAGGGAAAATGACTGCCCCTGAACACATACAAGATTAGAAACTATAATATTAGCAAAAGTATATTGCCTTCATAGTTGTTATAAAGTTGGTATACCCAATGGGTTATGTCGGGAATTCCAGATCTTGAATAGAATTGCAAACGATTTCAATTGGTTGTAACACTTGAACCATGAACTCTGAACCTGGAACCGATCAGGATAGGAAAAATATGGGCTTAACAGGAGGAATTATGGCTTTTAAAAAACGATACTTTTTATTCACGGCGTTTGGCGCAATTCTTCTATTCGCTTGTGTTCCACAATCCATAGAAACGAATGGATGGCTCGACACACCTGTACATCATGTTAGCAATGGTAACACACTGTTAAAAGAAGGCAAACTTAATGATGCATTTCGTGAGTTCAGTCGGGCAAAGGAGCTTGACCCAAATTATTCTCCGGCTTATGTGGGTTTCAGCCTCTATTACGGTTTAAAGGGTGATGATGAGGCTTCCGCCGTGTACTTGAAAAAAGCCATTCAACTCTTAAAAGAAACACCCAAAGAATAGAGTTTATTCCCGTATAAAATACACGCATGCTTGAATGCGGTGCGAATGAGACTACTAGGTTCCGAGACTCCATGATGCCAGATATTTTTTCTGTTCAGCGGTAAGTCTGTCGATTTTTATCTTCATTGACGTCAATTTTTCTTTAGCAATCGCCTTGTCGATCTCGTCAGGTACGGGATAGACATTATTTTCGAGCTTCTGTTTGTTTTTCACCATATATTCGATACTCAAGGCCTGATTGGCGAAGCTCATATCCATTACACTTGACGGGTGCCCCTCGGCGGATGCAAGGTTTATCAATCTGCCGTCACCCAGAACATTAATGCGTTTCCCATTTTCAAGGGAATACTCTTCAACGAAAGGCCGAATTGTTCTTCGGGATTTTGTGATGGATTCAAGACCGTTGAGATCGAGTTCCACATTGAAATGACCGGAATTGGCGACAATGGCCCCGTCTTTCATGATTTTGAAGTGTTCCTTGCGTATGACATTAATGTTGCCGGTAACCGTACAGAAAAAATCACCAATCCGTGCGGCCTGACCGATGGGCATCGCGGTGAGCCCGTCCATGACCGCTTCAAGTGCGGCGGTGGGATCGACTTCCGTTACAATGACATTGGCACCCATTCCCCGGGCCCTCAACGCAAGACCTTTACCGCACCATCCATACCCGCAAACGACGAAGTTAGATCCGGCAATGAGACGGTTTGTGGCCCGAATAATTCCGTCCATTGTGCTCTGGCCGGTACCGTAACGGTTGTCAAAAAAATGTTTGGTCTTGGCATCATTTACGGCGATGATCGGATATTGTAAAACACCATCTGCGGCCATACTTTTAAGTCGGATGATACCGGTGGTTGTTTCTTCGGTGCCGCCCCGCACGCCCTGGATGAGCTCAGGGCGTTCGGCGTGAATGGTGGAAACCAGATCGGCACCGTCATCCATTGTATATTGAGGTTTGACATCTAAAGCAGAATGGATGTGCTTGTAATATGTTTTGTTGTCTTCACCCTTGATGGCAAAAACAGATATTTTGTCGTGCTTTACCAATGAGGCCGCCGCATCATCCTGCGTGCTCAGGGGGTTGGAGGCACAGAGCGTTATTTGTGCGCCTCCTGCCTTTAGTGTTTGCATCAGGGAAGCGGTTTCGGTGGTAACATGAAGGCAGGCAGCGAGACGTATACCCTTTAATGGCTTTTCTTTCGCAAACCTTTTTCTGATATTGTTAAGCACCTGCATGCTCTGGTTGGCCCATTCGATCCGGAGTAAGCCGTCCTTTGCCAGTTTTATATCTTTAACATCGTAATTCATTAAGCATTTCTCTCCTTCTGAGTCATCATTTGATTTTCGTCGTTCGTCACTCGTGAAAGATAAATGGTCAGTCATCCATCGACCATCTTCAATTTCAATTAAAGTCCGGCTTTATCTCTTAAAACATCAACCATGTTGGTCTTTTCCCAGGTAAATGCAGGCTCATTTCTTCCAAAGTGCCCGTAAGCAGAAGTTTTTTGATAGATGGGACGTAAAAGGTCAAGATATTCAATTATGGCGGCCGGTCTTAAGTCAAATACATCCAATACGATTTGTTTAACCCGGTGTTTGGGTAGGATACCGGTGCCCATAAGATCGAGCATCACGGAAACGGGTTTTGCCACGCCGATGGCATAGGCGATCTGTATTTCACATTTTTTTGCAAGGCCCGCAGCGACGATATTTTTTGCAATGTGGCGGGCCATGTAAGAAGCGCTTCGATCAACCTTGGAAGGATCCTTGCCGGAGAAACATCCGCCGCCGTGACTCCCCTGGCCCCCGTATGTGTCTACGATGATCTTTCGTCCCGTCAAGCCGCAGTCTCCCATGGGACCGCCGATAACAAACTTTCCGGTAGCATTTATAAAATATTTGGTATCGCCGTCTGTTAACTTTTTCGGAATCACCTTTTTGATGACTTCTTCAATGATGGCATCTTTTAAGTCTCCGTAGGAAATATCCGGCTTGTGCTGGGCTGCGATAACAACGGTATCAACCCGTTTGGGGGTTCCATTTTCATATTCGATGGTGACCTGAGATTTTCCGTCCGGCCTTAAAAAATCAAGAGAGTGGTTTTTACGAACCGTGGCAAGGCGCTGGCACAACTTGTGTGCATAGGAGATGGGCATGGGCATAAGCTCAGGCGTTTCATCAGTGGCAAATCCGAACATGAGTCCCTGGTCGCCGGCCCCTTGTTCTTTGAAAAGGCCTTCGCCGATGTTGACCCCTAAAGCGATATCCGGGGATTGATGGCCAATGCTTGTAATGACCGAACAGGTTTGCCAGTCAAAGCCCATGAGGGAAGAATGGTATCCGATTTCGCGAATGGTGTTCCTTACAATCTGAGGCATGTCAACATAACATTCGGTGGTAATTTCACCGGCAATAAAAGCCAAGCCGGTTGTAACAAGAGTTTCACAGGCCACCCTGCATTTTTTATCCTTATCCATAATAGCATCAAGTATGGAATCTGATATGGCGTCGGCAACCTTGTCAGGATGGCCTTCGGTTACGGACTCGGATGTAAAGAAAAATTGTTCGTTGCTCATCAAGGTCTCCTCTTCTTATCTTCCCATGTTTCGTTCAAGCATCTTTTTTCATGAAGGTTGATTTCGGAAAGTGTTCGGACAGGGTTTTGAGTCGAATAATGTGAAGCGATGGAACTGATTAAAACCCAAACAACTGCTTCCACTCTGCACCTTCTTTCCTTAAAATTATTTCATCCTTACCTATATGCATAACGATGGCATTGTCAATAGATTCCCCTTCCCTCAGAACAAGACCGTTGATTACAGCAAGGCGATTCTTGGGATCGCTGGACCAGGCAATTGCCTGAAGTTCGATTTTGGTTTCATTGGATTGCAGGACAGGTATGGATGCAAACCGGTCGGTTGTTGTCTTTTGTACGGGTTTTTCTACACGTCGTTCGGCAATCGTTTCTTCTCGGGTCCGTTCAGGCCGTGAAAATTCTTTGTTAACCGAGACAGCAGCATTTTCACCAGGTTTCGGAGAAAACACGGGTGCCGTTTTTTGGATCGATTCGGATTTTTTGGCATCCTTTCGAATGGGCGGTTCTTTTTGAAGATTTCCCGATAGGGCCGCCTTCTTTTCGGCAAGCGGGGTGGTTTTTTGGAGTCGGACCTCTTTTTGGGTTGTTGGTTCAGGTTTTCTCTCACGGATTTTCTGGCTTAAAAACACCCCCGCACCGACAGCGAAGATAAGACCAACGGAAATAATGAAATACCGCAACCTAAAACGCACATTTTCATCCATATGCTTTTGATGGGTTTTTTGCACATGGTTGTTTTGCTGCCATAACCCGACCGGGCTTTGATCCTCAGCCTGTTTTTCGAGCTTTTTTAATGCCTTTAATATTGAACTCAATTTTCAATCACTTTCAATGAAATGATCAGAGAAAAAAACGTATTAATAAACGCGAACGTCCTAAATCTATTTCTTGCATTCAAAATATCTCACGTTCCTATCTTTATCCCGAAGTTCACTCCGGCACAAGCGAGGATGGAAGAAGTTGTGCTATTTTTTGTTTTCGTTATGTGTTGTAAAATTTATCAATGTTTTTCGGTTTTCTGACATTTTAACAATCATCGGATATTCGATTTTGAAACCTTAGTAATATGAGGTAGTTTATAGATTTTTTTTTCATTATAAAGGGCGATTTTGGTTGTAGACCCTACGGTACCGTCTACATACAAACCATATTTTTTCTGAATTTCTTCTACTGCGTGCCGGGTCTTGTCATCATAAAACGGGCTCATTTCAATTGTGTTAAATCCGATATCTTTCAGGAGCGTTTTGAGTGTTATAATGGAGTCTTTCGGAGAATCAATCGGTATGGTACCTCTTATCGAAAGGAAATTCTTCCATGGGATAAATGCTTCTCCTGACCAATGGGGTTCTAACTCAACCGGTGTCAGTTCAATTGATATATCTTTTTCCCCTCCCCTGAGGGTAATTTTCCCGTATTCTATTTTGGTGATCGTAAGATATACGGGGGAAATGCCACCATCAGGATAAAGGGATAAAATTACCGGCAGATTCAATTTTTTTATTGCATTTAAATGGCCATTAATCCGGCGTATCAAAAAACCGTTTTTTCCCGCACAGCGCCGGAAATACTTCTGGTCGTTTTCAATGGTTTCCAGGTGGGGTAAAATTTCAGACTCAATGTCCCACAACGCCAATGCCACTTTAATGGCCATATGCCTTGAAGAAATCCTGTCCATTTTTTCCAGAAGATTTCCTAAATTTCGGATAGGCTCTGAGATAAATTCAGTGACAGATTCAGGAACGGATTCAGTGACAGGCCCAGAAACGGGTTTAATATCAGGTTCGGTAATAGCGTCTGTAGCGGGTTCAGACGCCTTTACTTTATACACCATGACCTTTTTTGAATCAGGAGCAGCAACTGCGGGAACAGACTTTTCTGAATCGCCGGAATGATGGGTATCAAGCTTTTTTATCACGGATGAATTAAAAATCGCATTCACGTTCAATAAACCGGAATGAGAGAAGATAATCAAAGAGAAGATGAGGGAAAAAACAGAAAAAAAGAGAATCGCTGTTTTCCATTTCTTTGTTCGGTTACCTTCCAAATCGCCCCTATCTGTCAATTCCTGGATGGATGTCCGAACGATTTTCCCTGTAATTCTCTGCTGGTCAAGGCCGAATGCAACCAAAAGCGACCGGTCGCAGACAATATTGATTAACCGGGGGATTCCGTTGGAATATTTATAAACAGACCGGTACGCATCCTTGGAGAAGTGAATTTTAGGCTTTTCGGAGGCGACATGGATGCGATGCTGAATATATTTTCGAACTTCCTCAAGGTTCAGCGGAATCAGGCGGCAACTTAAAGATATTCTTTGCCCCAGCTGTCTGAGTTCGTAAGAATTGAGTTTATCTTTCAGTTCCGGTTGTCCGACCAGGATAATATGTAAAAGCTTATCCCGGGTGGTTTCGAGATTGGAAAGCAACCGCAACTGTTCCAGAACCTCATTTGACAGATTCTGAGCCTCATCGATGAGAAGAATTGTTTGTTTTCCCTGGGTTTTTTGCGCAATAAGGAAGGAATTCAGAATGTCGATGAGGTCTTTGGTGCTATCTGCATCCGAACCGATACCGAATTCATCATTGATGGCTTTGAGGAGTTCTACGGAATTAAGATTCGGATTGAAAATGTAAGCTGTTTTTGTGTTATTGTCCAAGTGTTCGAGAAATGCCCTGCAGAGTGTTGTCTTGCCGGTCCCGACTTCGCCCGTGACAGCGATGAAACCATCTCCTTGAATGATGGCATAGGTGAGATGGGCAAGCGCCTCTTCGTGACTTCTGCTCAGAAAGAGATAGGCAGGATCAGGCACGAGCTTGAATGGTCTTTCATTGAAACCGAAGAATTTTTTATACATCTATGCCGGCCCTCTCGGAATCCTTTCCATCACACTTTTCATACGATAATCACGACCTTATCAAAATGTTGAGCAAGTTGTCAAATTGATCAATTTCCAACAATTCAGCTTTTCTGCGAGCGTGACGTTTTGAGCAGCAATAACCCCCAGTCTTCGTCCACCATATTCTGGATTTGTTCGAAATCTTCATCGGTTAGGTGTTTAAAACGGCCTTGGACCTTTAAATAATCCGATGCCGGCCGATATCCTTTGATGTTGATTGTGTAGTCAACACCGTCTGTGACTTCATACAAAGGGAATACATTGGATTGAACCGCAAGTCGGGCAATTTTGACGGACATCTCAGACGGAATTCGCCAACCTGTGGGGCAAGTGGCAAAAACATGGAGAAATCTTGTCCCGCCTTTCATCCGCCGGGCTTTTTCAAATTTTTGAATTATATCTTCCGGGTAGGCGATGCTGGCTGTGGCGGCATACGGAATCCGGTGGGCGGCAAGTATTTCAACCATGTTTTTCTTTCGGGTTTTTTTCCATCCCTTTCCCGGTGTTGTCGTGGTGCGCGTGCCGAAAGGGGTGGCTGAACTCCGCTGTACTCCGGTATTCATGTAGGCTTCGTTGTCATAACACACATAAATAATATCTTCGTTGCGTTCCACTGCTCCGCTCAGCGCCTGAATTCCGATATCAAAGGTTCCGCCGTCACCGGCCCATGCCATGACTGTGGTTTCGGAATCTCCCTTCATATCCAGCGCCGCCCTCAAACCACTGGCGGTTGCGCCTGCGGTAGCAAAGGCGGTTTGGAGTATCGGCACCTTAAGCGATGACTGGGGATAAGGCCCCGCAATCACACCCCAGCAGCAGGCCGGAATGACGACGATGGTTTTATCCCCCAGGGCTTTTAATGCGAATCTCATGGCAATTGTTGCTCCGCACCCGGGACATCCTACATGCCCGGAATACATATAATCCACATCCGGAATGTTGAGTCGAGTCATCCTGATCATCATCTCCAGTTTAATTTAATCGTAAGAGTTTAGCCTTTCGAAAATGAACCGCTTCAGGTGTGCTTACTAAAAACAGGTTTGTTTCAAAAATCTAAACAGTTAAATTTAATCAATCATCAATCCAAAAGTCCCACCCAAACGCTTTCATTTTCTAAAATGGGGCTGTTTTTTGTTTTCCAGTAAATTTCCGATAGGATTTCAGGCGTTACATCCCGGCCGCCGAGTCCTGCAATATAGCCGAACACCGGAGGATGTGTGTTGTTGTTGCACAGAGCCGCCCTGATTTCCTGGGCAAAAATACCGCTGGCACCGAACGAAAAATTCCTGTCAACCACTGCGATTTTTTTGGCACCACCGAGATGTTTTCGAATCAGATCCGTGGGAAACGGTCTGAACATTTTGAGCTTGAGCATTCCGACCTTTTCATCTTTCGAGCGAAGATCGGAAATAACTTCGCGGCAGGTGCTTGCCGCAGTTCCGGTAACCACCATAATAATCTCGGCATCATCGCAAAGGACTTTTTCCACCGGCCCGTATGTCCGACTGAATATTTTCGTGAATTCCTGTTCGACCCCGGTAAAAATATCCGGTACCAGTTCCATGGCCTTCTGAATATCGTGTCGCATCTCCATATAAACGTTTGGCGGTGCCATTTGACCGATGGCAAAAGGATCCGACGTATTGATCTCAATTCGAGGAGAGAACGGCGGAAGAAAACGATCCACCAACTCCTGATCGGGCACATCGACAGGTTCGAAGGTGTGAGAAAGAAAAAAGGCATCCATAACCACCATAACCGGCAAATTGATCGCTTCAGCCAATCGATACGCCTGGAGCGTGGTGTCCAAAACTTCCTGGCCGTCTTCACAGTAGAGCTGGATCCAGCCGGTATCCCGCTGGGCCAGGCTGTCTGTCTGGTCCATCCAAATGTTCCACCCGGGTGCCAGGGCCCGGTTGACTTCGGCCATGACAATGGGTAGGCGGGCTGCCGCAGCCCAGTGTAATAATTCGTGCATCAAAGCCAGACCCTGAGAGGAAGTGGCCGTAAACGTTCGAACGCCGGCACTCGAAGCTCCGATTACGGCAGCCATGGCCGAATGTTCGCTTTCTACGCATAAAAACTTGGCATTCATGGTTCCGTCGGCGCAATATTCCGATAAGGCCTCGACGATATGGGTCTGGGGAGTAATGGGATATGCGGACATCACCTGTACTTTTGCCAGCCTTACAGCCTCAGAAACTGCGTGACTTCCTTCTATAACCTGTTTCATGATTCCTCCTCCAGGTCCATGGCATTGCGTGGACATTCGAAAACGCAAATGCCGCATCCTTTGCAATAATCAAGGTTGATCCGTCTTTCGGAATCCTGGAGAATCACGGCAATTTCCGGACAGAATATCCGGCAGTTGTCGCAAGCATTACAGATTCCACAGTTAAAACAGCGCCGGGTCTCTTCCATGGCCTGGCTGATGGTGAATGTTGCCTCGATTTCGTCGAAAGAACGAATCCGATTGTTGACTTCGATCGGCGCTGCTTTCACACGGCCAGCCATTGAAAAATAATCGATATTAATATCAGCATACGATACGATATGAGAATCTCTGACTGATCGCTTTCCTCCCAAATAACGCTCCATGGAAAGGGCGGGCCCCTTCCCCACAAGGCAGGAACTCAGGCCGTTTTCAACGGCATGCCTTCCCTGATTAAAGAAAATATCAATGGCCATCGCCGCTTGTTTCCCGGATGCGATGGCATCTGTGACGCTTTTTATCGGATTGGTCAGATCACCGCCGTAAAGAAAAGGCGGATGGTTTCCCGTTAACGTACAGTGGCTAAGGTGCAAGGTTTCGGTATTTTCCCCCGGTGGAAATTGCCATGAAGCTGACGGTTCGGCACCAATGGCTGTGAAAATTTTCTGAACCCGAAGGTGTCGGATTGCCTTGCCGTCCGGAATGACGCGTGCTCTGCCGCCGTCTGTTTTCATGTCGCTGGTTTTCATCAACTGTAAGGATAAAACATATTCACCGATGTCTTCCTTTATCCGGATCGGGGAAAACAGCTCCCTGATTTTTACACCTTCCTTGACCGCCATGTCGACTTCGGCTTTAAATGCCGGCATGTCCTGTTTCCTTCTTCGGTATATCAGTGTCGCTGCTGCTCCCAGGCGGACAAGGGATCGGGCAACGTCAATAGCGGTATTTCCCCCGCCGATGACCGCCGAAGTTCCATTTATGGGTTCGACCTTACCATCACGAAGACTGCTGAGAAATTCGAGCCCGTCAAGCGCCATATTTTCTCCGGGTATATTCATTTTTAAAGATCTGCCGTAACCGCACCCGATAAAAAAGGCGTGATAACGTGCTTTGGCTTTTTCAAGGAAATCTTGGGTTACCGGCGTATTACAGATTATCTTTACACCGGAGTTGATAATCCGTCGGATTTCAGAGGCGACGACGGCGTTCGGGAGCCGGTATCCCGGTATTGCCCACCGTAAGATTCCACCGGGTTCAGATTGGGCATCATAGATATCGCACACGTATCCCAGCTGCGATAAAAAATAGCCGGCGGACAGGCCTGACGGACCGGCACCGACAATACACACGGTTTTTCCATTTTCAGGAAGCTTTTTCGGAGTAAGTTTCAGTTCATCCCCATCGGCGGTATCACCGATAAAACGCTCTAAGTCATGTATGGCAACCGGATCATCGAGGCCGGCACGGTTGCAGACCGTTTCACAGGGATGAAAACATACGCGGCCGCAAACCGAAGGAAAAGGGTTTTCCAGAAGAATGGTTTTCAATGCATCGCTGTATCGCCCCTGGTTGGAAAGCATTTCAATGCGGGCAATGTCCTCGCCGGCAGGGCAGGCCGCACTGCATGGCGCCGTTTTTTCGTGGTATTTCGGACGTACAAACCGCCATGATCCTGTTTTGTTTATTTCTGTAGAAATGTTTGACCGTGATATGAATAACGGTATTTGTTCAGCGTGTTTTGGTTTTGCTGCCATTTCACCTCACGTCGATGATTATCCTGATAAAATGAACGTATAATTGATTTTGCATTCATACCAATCCATAAATATTTACACTTTCGAAGGCCTGCTTGGCGGCCAATACATTCTGGTCGGTCTTTACATGAATGTCGTTTTTGATGGCCGATGAAACCATATCCAGGGGCGGCATTTCCAAAACCCTCGCAAAAGCGCCGATCATGGCAGTGTTAATGATCGGATGCGTACGGGTTCCAAGACCGTTATCGGCCGCGATGTGATCCGCGTCAACAAAAGCAAGCCGAAACCCCGAAAAAGATTCCGTATTGTCCGGCAGGTTTCTTGCATTAATCAAAATTGAACCGCCCGGCTTGAGTCCTTTGGTAACATCGACGCTTTCAAGTAGTTTCATATCTTGAACGACAACGTGGTTCGGTGTGTAGATATTGCTTCGAATCAAAATTTTTTCTTTATCCAGCCTGAGATAGGCTTCAACGGGAGCTCCACGTCTTTCGACACCAAAAAGAGGGAAGGTCTGAACATAAAAACCGGATTTGAAAAATGCCTTTGCCATCAAGATGGAAGCGACCACTGTTCCCTGTCCGCCGCGACCGTGAAAACGGATTTCATGCATAATTTTGTTCCTGATCAAATATAGGTCTAAATGTTAGAGACTCGCTTTTAATCAAACCGTCAATATTGTCTTGAAAAGCTTGGTAAATAAAGATATTATCATTTCGATTTCTGAAAATCAAACCATGACTTGAATTCCGTTCAGAGATTCGGAAACAAACAGGTTTTAAATAATATATTTTACTACAAAAAGTATGACTTTTGTCATTAAGAAATGATGCTTTAAAGGGTGTTCATAATGCCGGTATTTGAATATACAGCTCTGGATATAAAAGGCAAGACAATCTCTGGAATCATTAATGCCGATAGCCCCCGTTCGGCCCGCCAGAAACTGCGTGCATCCAGGACCTTTCCGGTTTCTATCAAGGAAGTTCATGATACCGCCACAATAAAGACACCCAGGTCTTTTTCAACCGTTGGTCCCTTTGCCCGTGTCAGACCGTATGAAATTTCAATAATGACGAAACAACTGGCGACGTTGGTGGGTGCAGGCCTTCCGCTGGTTTCGGCCATTGATGCGCTCATCTCACAAATCAGATCTCAAGCATTTAAAAAAATGCTGGCAAAGATCAAGGACTCAATTGTAGAAGGAAACACCTTCGCAGGGTCGCTGGCCTTGTTTCCGGGGACGTTTTCATCCTTGTATGTCAATATGGTCAAGGCTGGTGAGACTTCTGGGGCGCTTGAAATTGTTTTGGAGCGTCTTGCTGACATCACCGAGAAACAGCAGGCCTTAAAAAACCGTATTCGGGCAGCCATGGCTTATCCGATTTTAATGTCATTGATCGGCGTGTTGGTTCTGTTTCTTCTTCTGACATTTATTGTTCCCAACATAACCTCCATTTTTTCGGATATGGACCAAACACTCCCGGCGCCGACGCTTTTTCTTATTAAAATAAGTGATATCTTCAAAACCTACTGGTGGCTGATTCTTATTTTCATGGCAGGTTTTTTATTTGCCTTGAACAGCATTCGGAAAACAGTAAAGGGAGGGTATTTTTTCGATAAAATAAAACTATTATTTCCCCGATTCGGCTTGTTGGCCAAAAAAATAGCGGTGGCCCGTTTCGCCCGAACGCTGGGTTCGCTTCTTGAAAATGGCGTTTCCATGTTGCCTGCTCTTGAAATCGTAAAAAATATCACAGATAACAAGCTCATTGCAGATGCAATTGAAGAAGCCTCAAGGGAAGTCGGAAAAGGGCAGGCCCTGGGACCTGCTCTGGCGAAAAGCAAAATATTTCCGGATCTTTCCATCCAGATGATTCAGGTTGGAGAACAGAGTGGGAAGTTGGAGGACATGTTGAATAAAATCGCAGATATTTTTGAAAATGAAGTCGAAAATAGTATTATGAGTATGACATCCATTCTGGAACCTGTTATGATATTGATTATGGCTGTTATTGTCGGCTTCATTGTCCTTTCGATATGCCTGCCGATATTTGAGATGAGTACCCTTATCAGATAATAAGGGTTTAAAATACCATTTTAAAAAAATACAAAGACAAGGTGAAGAGAGAATGAACCGTAGATTCCCTGTTAAAAAGACAGACTGTCGAGGATTTACACTGATCGAACTCATGGTTGTCATCGTTATACTCGGGATCCTGGCCGGGCTTATTATCCCCCGGATCATGGGACGCCCTGAAGAAGCAAAACGCCTTAAAGCCCAGATACAGATTGAGAGCCTGGAAACGGCGCTAAAATTGTATAGACTGGATAATGGTATGTACCCGGATACTGAGCAGGGGCTGCAGGCGCTTATTGAAGAGCCCGAAACAGGTACGTTGCCAAAAAATTGGCGTAAAGGCGGATATCTCGAAAAAGGAAGGCTCCCAAAAGATCCATGGGGTAACGATTTCGTTTATCTTTCTCCCGGTGTCCATGATGAATATGATATCATGTCATATGGTTCGGACGGCGTTCCGGGGGGAGAGGACAAAAATAAAGATATTAACAGCTGGGAGATTGAATAATCATTGCACAGCGTTTTCTTTCCTAATATAACCACCTGTAATTATTCTATTAAATGAACGTTGATGAATCCACAAAATTATTTAAGGGTTCATTTAATGTTGCATGTCAATAAACCATTATGCCTGGCTTAAAACGAATCAAAGGGTTTACGCTTATAGAGCTTATCGTCGTTATAGCGCTGTTAAGCATTATGCTTTTTTTTGCGATTCCTCAATTTCAGAGTAATGTACTGACGGACAGCACTAAAAAAGTTACGCAATGGATTCTGCTGAAAATTCCATATTTAAAAGAAAAAGCGGCCAGAGAGCAAATACGGTATATACTCCATGTTGACCTTGAATCCAACCGATTATGGATAACTCACGAATCAATGTCCCAGGAGGCGATTCAATCTTCGGAACAGGATGAATATAAACTCCCGGATGACATAAAATTGATGGATGTCGAATATCCGGATCAAGGAAAAATTTCCGCAGGGCAGGCGGATATTTATTTTAATGAAAAGGGGTATTCGGACAAGGCCATAATACATCTCGAAAATGACGACAATGAAAGGTTTTCCTTTCTTATCGAACCGTTTTTGGGTCAGGTTCTTTTGTATAATCGATATGTGGAGTTTGAAGGTTGATTTCACAGCGGATAGAGAGGGTAACAAGACATATTTTTGTTTGTAGAGAAAGCACGAAAAGAAATAATACAAAAGAGGCGTATCACTTTTCGCGCTTTTTTGATGGGATTTTAATTGGTACTTCAGTATTGGACAATGGATAAAATAGAATTCGCGAAATTCCGGTCACAGATCCGGAACCTGAAATTAAAAACGGGTTTTACACTGCTTGAAATCATGGTCTCTGTTTCCATCATCGCCATTGTTCTCGTCAGTGTGTATCGGATGCATGCACAGACCATCTCCATGAACAGCAGGGCAAGGTTTTATGCAACAGCCCCCATGCTGGCAAAAATGAAGATGGCTGAAACTGAATCGAAAAGCCTGAAAGAAATGGCAGACGATTCAGGTGATTTCGGGGATGAATTTCCGAATTACCACTGCAATATCGCCATTGATGATGTTGATTCAAAGGCTCTTGGCAAGGTCGCTGAAGATCTTAAAAAGATTGAAATCATAGTGTCTTTTAACAACGATGAACTTACCTACAACTTGAGGGCTTACAAATTTTTACCGGATTGAGATGGCGTAACGCTCTGATTTTTGAAAGAGGTCACTTCAACTATAAAAATTTACACGATTTGAAGACCGTTTGAACCCGGATTTTATTAAAGAATTAAATCTTTTAAGGTAATGCGTAATGCATCAGAGGTTTCAAAAAAATCGCCTGCTCACCGCTGGCAGGCCACATCGGTGGGTATCCTTCATTTGCTATACGGATCGGGGATTTACACTGCTTGAAATACTGGTTGCTATTGTTATCTTCGCCATCATCGTTACAACCATTTTTGTTTCATTCAGCTCGTTGCTATCCGGAAAGGAAACCACGGATCAGGGTACTGCAGCTTATGAAATGGCGAAAAACTGTCTGAATCGAATGATTGTTGATCTTGGGTCCATTCATTTGTCATTGCCTCCTGGTTATTCGGCACCGGAATTGGGTGAGCCCCCTGAGCTTTATCGAATAGTTGGCGATATTTTTAATGTACAGGGAGTCGAATTCCCGAGACTCAGGTTTACTTCACTGGCACACGTTTCTTTCGGCGAAAAAACACAAAAAGGAATCGCGGAAATTGTTTACTATGTTCAGGCCGGAGATGATGGTAATTATGTGTTGAAACGCGCGGACAACCTGTATCCATATCCCGAATTTGAAGAAAAGGCTAAGGATCCTGTATTGTGTAAGGATCTTAAATCATTGGTATTTAAATATTATGACCAAGAAGGAACAGCGCACGATTTGTGGGATTCCGACAATGAGGAATTCAGATTTTCAACCCCCAAGGCAATCGGTATAAAGATTGAATTGACCCAAGGTTCAGGTTCTCTGCCATTCGAAACCATGGTAACATTACCGGTTTATCGGGAGGAAAAACAATGAGGCGAAATCCAAGGCGCTTCTTTTTTAAAATTTTTAAAAACAACCGCGGAATTGCACTCCTTGTAACATTATCAGTGGTCACCGTGATCGTTGTCGCGTCACTCGAAATGAATAAAAAGATGCGCTCGGCAATCTTCTCGGCGGCAATCACCAGGGATCGAATTACGCTGATGCATATGGCGTCATCAGGAATAGACGTTGCGGCAGCGATACTGGTCAAAGATAAGACAAATTCAGATTCCGATTCACTTCAAGAGGATTGGGCCGATTCTGAAAAAGTTGCTGAAATTTTATACGATATTCCATTTGAAGATGGAAGCGTGACGGTAACCATCAGTGATGAACTCGGGAAAATTCAGGTAAACAGCCTTGTTCAATTTCCTGGAGGACACAACTTTAATGAATCACAAAAGATCATGTGGATGCGCTTTTTAGGCCTCTTGAACTACCAAAATGAAACGCTTGAAGATATGGAGTCGATGACGATCATCAACTCGGTCAAAGATTGGCTCGATTCCGAGGATGATGATGCCATCACGGGCCTGAGCGGCGCAGAATCGGACTATTATCAGGATCTCGATCCTCCATACACCTGCAGAAACGGACCGTTTGCGCACATCGGTGAGCTTTTTCTTGTAAAAGGGATTACCCCGGAGCTTTTTGAGGGAGCAGGAGGGGAACAGGGACTTTCCAGTTACATTACGGTTTTTGGCATGACGCAGTCCCCGAATAATTCCTTTACATATGAGGGGAAAATAAATATTAACACCGCAGATCTGCCGACCCTTGTGGCAATTTTGCCTCCAGGGCTTGAAGACCTTGCACAATCCATTTACGAATATCGCAATGAGAGGTCTGAATCGGGGTATATCTACGACCTTTCAAGTCCAACCTGGTATAAGAATGTCCCGGGTATGGGGGATACTCAAATCGATCCGAATCTTATCACGACTTCCAGCGATTTTTTTCAAATCGAATCGGTTGCAACATTAAAGGAAATGAAAGTTAAGATAACAGCAGTGGTAAAAAGAGACCAAAATACAAAGACTGGAAAATGGAAATGCAACGTCTTGCGATGGGAAATCGAGTAAAAACTGTTTTACAAATGATGGAAATCGGATACATTCTTTTTACATTTTCCCGATTAAAAAATAAAGGAAGCGTCAGGTCTTGACAAATTGATCATAACATACTATAATTATTTCATTTTTAATTTTGATAAACCATGAGCAGAAAGATCTTAGGTTTAGATATTCGGCATGATGCCGTATCAGCGGTTCTCGTCGAGAGCGGAATCAAGGGAACGGTCATAGATTCCCATATGCATGTTCCTTTACCTGACCGAAAAGAAGGTGAAAACGGTTTGGCCGTTTCACTTAAAACCATCGCGCAAACAATGAAGACATCCGAATCTATCTGTGTGGCGTCCTTTCCTGCTGACGAGATATCCTTCAGGAATTTAAAAGTTCCATTCAAGGGACAAAAAAATATTAAAAAGATACTGCCATTTGAGATAGAACCAACCCTTCCGTTCCCTGTAGAAGAACTCATCATCGATTTTATTCCTTTGGAAATACCCGACGATTCAAATATAAAAAACCTTATCACCGCTTCGGTGAAAAAATCGAAGCTTCAATCCTATTTAGATACGCTTGCCACGTTTAACATAGAACCCCATATCGTGACTGTTGGAGGTTACCAAACGGCACTCTGTCTTGCCAATTTTTTAGATAGTCATAAACACTGGCTCTTTATCGATATTAACAAAAGTACAGGATCGATATTTATCATTTTTTCCGGAAAGATTTGCCTGATGCGATCTTTCCCGATACCTTCAAGTGCCCGTTCAGATAAGATAAGGTCGTTTTGCAACAACATTTGGCAAACGATTATCGCATTCAATAAGATTGTGGGATTGGATTTTAATCCGGACGGGGGATTTATTACAGGGTTCGGGATTGATGACCTGGGTTTTGATCAGGACATGGAACAGGCTTTGGGGTTTCCAATAGAACGCGCGGACATTTTACGATACACTGATTTTATAAAACAACACTCTGTGCCCCAAACCTATACTCCTTTTTTGATGGACAATGCGCTTTCACTGGCACTCATGGAGATTGAAGGTGCAAAAGGCTTTAATTTCCGGAAAGGTCCTTTTGCTTCGAAAAAATTCTTCGAGGAAAATAAAAAAAACCTGATTCAAACCGGTGCATTATTTATCCTGGTTCTGGCCTTAGGATTTACCAATGTTTTTCTTGATTCATATTTTTTGGGAAAAAGATTAACCCATATTAATGATCAAATCACAGGCATCTTTACTTCAACATTCCCGGCGGTTAAAAAGATTGTCGATCCGATTCAGCAGATGCGAATAGAAATTCAGGAGGCAAAGAAAAAAGCTTTGTTACCGGGAGAAACCGGAGAACAAGTCCGGGCCGTAGACATTCTTGATACCCTTAGCAAGCGAATACCCGAGGATATAGATGTCATCCTTACACGGCTTGTAATGGGATCGGAAAATGTCATTGTTTCGGGGGATACCGATTCATTCAACTCGGTGGACAACCTAAAGAGCAAGCTGGAACAGGCGGGGTTTTTTAAAAAAATAACGATCACCGCCGCCAACATCGATAATATTGATAAACGGGTTCATTTCAAGTTAAAGCTGGATTTGTAAGGTCCCTGATAAAACCGTGACAAATAATGAGGCGTTCCATTTTTGCCTCAACGATGATGCATTAATAATATTAAAAAATTATCGGCGATAGATGACGCTTATGATAAGAAAACTGACCAAAAGAGAGAGATATTCAATCTATTTTCTATCCGGTGTTATCCTCTTGTTTATTTTATTTCAATTTCTTGTCTTCCCATCTATTGACAAGAGAAAACGTCTGGAAAGAGCCCTTCAGGTCAAAGCAGGCGATATTGATGAGATGATCGCCCTTAAGTCCGAATACGACGAACTTGAAAAAAGAACACAGTTTTCAAAAGTGCGTTTTGCGAACAGGGATAAAGCGTTTACGCTCTTTTCTTTCCTTGACAGTCTTACAGGTGAAGCAAGGATAAAAGATCGTGTGACATATATGAAGCCCTCAACAACGGTTCGGAAAGACAGTGCTTATAAAATTTCACAGGTTGAAATAAAACTTCAGGGCTTAACCTTACAGCAGTTGACCACTTTCCTGCACATGGTCGAAACGTCAAAAAATATGGTATATGTAAAGAGACTTTCAATTACAAGGACGGGCAAACAAGAAGGTTTTATCGATGCTGTCTTGCAGGTTGAGACGGTTGAGAAATAACGATGAATCGTACCAGAAAATTCCTGCTGTATTTTTTATATATTTTTGCAGTTACAGTATTTTGCATTTATTATCTGTTCCCATCGGATATCGTAAAAAACCAAGTGATATCTCGTTTCAACACGATCAATTCCGATATTGATATTACGATTGATCAAGTACGCCCGGTTTTCCCTATAGGTTTGAAGCTGTATAATGTAAAACTTTATCACAATAACGATGCCTTATTTAAAACGGAACAAATGAAAGTCGTTCCAAGGTTTTTGTCACTTTTTCGTTCAAGAGTCATTTTTTTTTTCAAAGGCAGCGCTTTTGACGGCATTTTGGAAGGAAGGGGAGAGTTTACGAAAAACAAGCCCGCCCAAGATGCTATTGTCGTCGGAAAACTTTCCGGCATTACCATAAAAGAGATTTCTGCTGTTAAACATTTTATTGGTCGACATTTAAATTTAACGGGAATACTTGAAGGAGACTTTACCTACAGAAAAGGTGGAAAATTTGGAAGAGATCTGGAGGCCAAATTTGTCATTTCAGGTGGTGAATTAGAACTATTAATGCCTGTTTTGAAACTGGGGATCGTACCCTTCAGCAAGATTGAGGCCGATCTGAAAATGAAAAATCAAATGGTTAAAGTTAATCGATGCATCATAGAGGCAGATCAATTGGAAGGCAGTATTTCCGGCTTTGTCAATTTAAGTGAGACTCCGGGGCAGAGTCGTTTGAGACTTTCAGGGGTGCTTAAACCCAATCCGGAATTTTTTTCAAAGTCGGCAGGAGATCTTCCTGCGAACATAATGCCCAAACAAGTCGCTGGTAAAAGCGTGGTGCGAATCAGAATTTATGGTACGCTGGACGAACCCCGTTTTTTCTTTAACTAATAAAATTTTTCAATCCGTTGATGATGAAACGATATCTTACCATATTAAATATTTTGCTGATTGCAGGTGTTGTATTTTTTGTTGTTAAGGCATTGTATAAAGTCGCAACAGCCAATATCGATTCAAGCCGCCCTTTAAAGGAGACTGCCAGACATATCGTTGTTCCCCAGGAAACTGAAAAACAGCACGAAATGTCTTATTATAACGCCATCCATGAACGCAATCTATTCAAAACCGGCACGGCGATCGAAAGCCAGCCCGAGAAACTCGATATTGAAACCTTGAAAGCGACAGATCTAAATCTGAAACTTTTAGGGACAATCACCGGCGACGAAAAAAAGGCCTGTGCCGTCATTGAAGATACCGCTGTAAAACGCCAGGATCTGTATCGAATCGGCGATACCATTCAAAATGCAACGCTTAAGATGATTTTAAGAGAAAAAGTCGTGCTCAATGTCAACGGCAAAGATGAGGTCCTTGGGATCGAGAAACCTGAAGGTGGTCAGGGGGTAAAGACGTCTTCAACGCCTTCAAGGCGTTTACCGGCAGAAGGATCGCAAAATATAGCAGTAAAACGTTCAGAGATAGAATCGGCTATTACGGATGTAAATAATCTCATGAAACAAATCCGAATACAGCCTCATTTTACAAATGGGAAACCTGACGGTCTTCGTCTGACAGGGATCAGACCCAACTCCGTTTTTTATAATATGGGATTAAAGAGCGGAGATATCATCACGGGTGTGAATGGTAAAAATATTGAATCTGTTGACGATGCGATTAAATTTTATCAAAACCTGCAGTCGTCTTCCAAGGCTCAGCTTCAGGTTAAACGCAGAGGCCAGCTAAAAACCATTGATTATAACATTGAATAAGTGATATATGTATGATAATATAATCAATGTTATAGATGATCCGGTAAGGATCGGTTTACGAATGTATTTTGATGAATTCGCAACGGGTCGAATTCATGTTGTTTTTGATTTTAAGCATTTCATTTTTAATGGCCGGTTTGAATTATTTTTTTACAGACTCATGAATTAAGTCTGCTTGCAACGAGGCATATCGCTGCCTTTTATCGAATCCTGATCTTGAAACGGTTGAAAACACCATCGGCAATAATGAAAACACATAAAGGCCATTCAAAAATTATCAGATACGCTCTTTTTTTCATTGTACTGATATTGACAATGCATCTGCCTGTTGATGGTCAAGCTCAACCATCTACAAATACAGTCCAACCACAAAAAGATAAAAAGGAAATTCAGGTAGATCAGGATTCGGAACGATTCATTTCAATAGATTTCAACAATGTGGATATCAATGTTTTTATTAAATTTATCAGTGAATTGACGTCAAAAAATTTTGTTGTTGATGAACGAGTAAGAGGAAAGGTAACGATAATTTCCCCCAGCAGGATTTCTGTGAAAGAAGCTTACAAGGTTTTTGAATCTGTTCTGGAAGTCCATGGATATACTACCGTGAAAGCCGGAGAAGTGACCAAAATCGTCCCGGCTCCTGATGCGAGATCAAAGAATATTGAAACACGGCTCAAAGAAGATGCGGCTTCTCCGGAAGATCGGGTGGTCACCCAATTGATACCTTTAAAATTTGCAAGCGCTCCCGAAATACAAAAGCTATTCGCGCCATTGGTTTCAAAAAACAGTGTTACCCTGGCCTATCCGCCGACGAACATGCTGATCATAACGGATGTATATTCAAATATACAACGGCTGATTCGAATTATAAACGCCATTGACATCAGCGGCATGGGACAGGAACTTTCTGTCATCCCACTCGAACATGCCGATGCTTCGAAATTTGTCAAGATTCTTGATTCTGTTTTCCAGGACAAGAGAAAAACCAGAACACCGGATCTAACAGAGATCAAATTCGTTGCGGATGAACGAACCAATACGATTATTTTAATGGCCAGCGAAGTGGAAACATCCAGGATCAAAAGACTGATCAAAATGCTGGACCAAGAAACGCCCCGAGGAAAAGGGAATATCCAGGTCTATTATCTTGAAAATGCCAATGCCGAAGACCTGGGCAAGGTTCTCCAGGACCTGCCGACGAAAAAGGGTGGTACTCCCGGCCCGGCAAAAGCCCCATTTGTCTCGGAAGATGTTAAAATTACCGCAGACAAGGCCACCAACAGTCTGATTATCATGGGAGGAAAGGAAGATTATCAGGTTCTGGAGGATATCATCAAGAAACTGGATATTCCAAGGTCCATGGTCTATATCGAGAGCTTGATCATGGAAGTGAATGTCAACAAGGAATTTAATCTCGGTGTCCAATGGCAGGCCGGCGGAAAGACCCAGATTGACAATAAAGATGCGGCATTCGGCGGCGGATTTATACCGGAAGCCGGTATAATATCAACGCCGTTAAACACATTGCCGTCCCCCCAGGGTTTTTCCCTGGGCATATTCAGCGAGGCGATTACCATCGGCGGCATTACATTCCCCAATCTTTATGCCGTCGTAAATGCCTTTAAAAAGGATCAGGATGTTCATATCCTCTCTACGCCTCAGATTCTCACAACGGACAACGAGGAGGCCAGTATTACGGTGGGAAGGAATGTGCCGTTTCAGACCCGATCGGCTGCTTCCGGCGAAAACATTGTGGATCAATACAGTTACTATGAATACAAGGATGTCGGCATCACCTTGAAGATTACCCCTCAGATCAGTCACGAACGGTTGGTTCGACTCAATATTTCCCAGGAATTGACCGCACTTGATCAACAAACCACCACTTCGAGTGATCGCCCGACCACATTAAAACGCACCATCGATACGACGGTGATTGTCAAAGATGGAAATACGGTGGTCATCGGCGGTCTTATCGAGGACAGCTTTTCGGACACAGAATTTAAAGTTCCCTGTCTTGGGGATATTCCTATGCTCGGTCATCTGTTCAAGACTACGGAAAGGGGATCGGCCAAGACGAATCTTTTCGTATTTATCTCCCCCCGCGTCGTTAAGAATCCCGCTGAAGCACAAGCGATATTAGACAGCAAGCAAGATCAAATTGACCAGATCAAAGAGGGAAAAATTAAAATGTACGAAAAGAGTTTTGACAAAACCGAGGATGAACCCAAACAATAACGTAAGTCCTTATTTACCGTCACCTGAAAATCAACAACTGCCGAAAACCATGCAGAGAGACCTTTCCCAGATATTCAAACAGCACCTCAACATTCCGGAAGAAGACCTAAAAGAGGCCTATCAGATAAAAACTGAAAAAGGGGGCGATCTCGGAGAAATACTCGTCTCAAAAAAGATGATTACCGAAAGACAGCTCCTTGAAGCGTTAAGCATTCAATGTGACATTCCTTTTTGGCCTGAACTTCCCCTCGAAAAATATTCGACCGGTTTTACCAGCCAGGTCCCGATTCAATTTTTAAAAAAATACATCATGGTTCCCCTCATCACAGAAAATCGGGACCCAGGCAGTGAAAGAAACCAGAATGACAAAGCCTTGCAGAGTTCAAGGGAAGATTTTGTCGAGTATGGTTCGGTCATCGCTGTAAATGATCTTGCCTGCATTCAGCCCATGGACGACCTGGCCAGAATGCTTGGATATCAGGACATAAAACTTGTTCTATCAACAAAGGACGCAATTCTGTTTGCCATCAATATATCCTACGACCTCAGCAGGGGCTCCGCCGAACAGCTTGTTCAGGATATGGAAGAAGACGGCAGTGCCATCATCAGTGAAATTGAAGAAAGGTCGGATTTGTTGGATGACATCAGTGATGCACCGGTCATAAAACTTGTGAACCATATTATTTCCCAATCCGTGAAAGCACGGGCAAGCGATATTCACATCGAACCCTACCAGGACAGTTTCAAGGTACGCTATCGTGTAGACGGTATTTTGTATGACCTCCTGACGCCTCCAAAATGGGTTCAATTGGCGCTGATCTCCAGAATTAAAGTCATGGCCAAGATGAACATCGCGGAAAAACGACTTCCTCAGGACGGCCGTTTGGACGTGAAAATCGGTAATCAGGAGATTGATGTTCGTGTCTCCACCATCCCGACCTCCTTTGGAGAACGTGTAGTGCTCAGACTTCTGGACAAATCGGGGTCATTGATATCCCTTTCGGATCTCGGGCTTGATTCCGAAAAACTGGATATTCTTGAAACCCTTGTCAGATCTCCCAATGGAATTATCCTTGTAACCGGACCTACCGGAAGCGGTAAGACCACGACCCTTTATGCCATTCTGTCATCCATCAACATCCCGGATATCAATATCATCACCATCGAAGATCCTGTCGAGTACCAGATCAAAGGGATCAACCAGATTCAAGTCAACCCAAAGATAAACCTCACCTTTGCCAGCGGTCTCAGATCGATTGTCAGACAGGACCCTGATGTTATTCTGGTCGGTGAAATACGGGACCAGGAGACCGCCGAAATCGCCGTTCAGTCGGCACTGACAGGGCATCTTGTTTTTTCCACCCTTCATACCAACGATTCTGCAAGCGCCATTACACGCCTTGTAGACATCGGAGTTGAACCTTTTCTGATTTCATCATCCATCCTGGGTGTTGTTGCACAGAGACTGATCAGAGTGCTGTGCAAAGATTGCAAAGAGGCCTATACACCCGATGAGGCGGCCATGAGCAGCATCGGTATTACTCAGGATCAGTTTAAAGGGGCAGTCATTTATAAAGCGAAAGGGTGTGAGAAATGTTTCCATACAGGCTACAGAGGTCGGTCCGGAATTTTTGAAATGATGGTTTTAGATTCCGGTTTAAAAAGCCTTATTCTTAAGACCTATGATTCGAACCGGATAAAGCTTGAAGCGGTGCGTCGGAATATGGTTACCCTCCGTCAGGACGGCGTTCAAAACGTGTTAGCCGGCATTTCCACAATTGAAGAAGTACTCAGAGTTACCCAGAAATAAACCATGAAAAAGACATCAGGGCTCATCATTTTTTTTATAATTTTAGGTTTAATATGGGAGAATTCATTTGCCGGGCAGGAAATGAAAGTTGACGAATATCCCAAGGTTTCGAACAGGGCCGAAGAAAAACATACAGATCCTCTCCTTTTTCCCATCAAATTTTATAGAGATTTTATTTCAAGCGCTGACGGTAATCGCTGCCCGATGCATCCGACATGTTCGCAATACTGTAACGAGGCGTTCGCAAAACACGGTTACATCATGGGATGGACCATGTGTTCGGACCGCCTCCTGCGTTGTGGTCGAGATGAGACAAAATTATCGGATCCGGTTTGGATAGACAATGTAAAGCACAGTTATGATCCTGTAAGTAATAACGATTTCTGGCGACAGTAATGATCATGCAGATCCGAAATGCCTATTCTGTTTATCTACCCTTCGCACTCGTTTGCATATTTTATATTGTTATCGCCGTTTCTCCGTCTTTAGCCGGATCCAAATCCCAATCCGTTCCCGACTCTTTTCTTGTCCTAAGTCCGGACAAACAGTTTGATTATGCACAAGAACTTTTTTCAACCCAAGATTATTTAACGGCTATAAGTGAATACAAGCAGTTCATCCACTTTTTCCCAGAGGATGAAAGGATTGAACTGGCAATGTTCCAAATCGGTATGGCCTATTACCTCGGCAAGCATTTTACCGAGGCCATCAGCGCCTTCAAAAGATTGACAGAGAAGTTTTATGAAACCGAGTATTCTATAAAATCGTATTTCAAAATCAGCGAAGCCTACACAAACCTAAATGCTTTTGATCTTGCCATAATCAATCTTAACAACCTTGTTACCATCACACATGACGAAGATATAAGGGATGAAGCCTTTTACAGGATGGGGTGGATTTATATCGAAACGGCATCATGGGAAAAAGCGAGGCGCTCATTTTCAAATATCAGCCTTCAAAATAAACATAAATATAAGCTTGAAAAACTCGCTGCCGAACTTGACAAAGAAGCATTAATTCCCCGAAAAAATCCAAATCTGGCGGGATTCCTATCGATCCTTCCAGGAGCAGGATATCTTTATTGCGAAAGGTATCAGGACGCCCTGATCGCCTTTTTACTGAACGGCGGTCTGATATATGCCGCCTATGAATCTTTTGATGAAGAGCATTATGCACTTGGCGGAGTCATTACGTTTGTTGGATTCGGCTTCTATGCCGGAAACATATACGGCGCAGTATCAAGTGCGCACAAATTCAATCGAAAAAAAACCGGCCAGTTTATTCACAAATTAAAAAATAATACTCAGATTAACCTTTCGGCTGATTTGGAAAAAAAAGGTATCGGCCTTTCTTTCCGATTTGCTTTTTAATCCGATTTCAGCATGAACAGAATTAAACTCATGAAATAAAGCGGTTGACGAACATTCAACTGATTCCCGCTAAAAGCTTGAACCATCTGAAGGGGTAATTTTTTCGAAGGGCCGAACGGTAATGAGATTATTATTTTTGGAACCTTTTTTTGGCGGATCCCATCAGGATTTTGCCCAAGGCCTGGTTTCACACTCCAGACACACAATCGACCTCGTCACGCTGCCTGCCCGTTTCTGGAAGTGGCGGATGCGAGGAGCAGCCTTATATTTTGTAAAAATGATCCCCTCCCTTGAAGACTACAACGGATTGATCACAACCGATCTTATGAGCCTTTCGGATTTTAAGGCGGTATGCGGCCGGTTTTGTCCGCCTTCGATGGTCTATTTTCACGAGAACCAACTGACCTATCCCTTGGCACCCGGAGAAAACATGGATTTTCAGTTTGGATTCACAGATATCACCACTGCTTTGGTTGCGGATCGAATAAGCTTTAATTCTCAAACCCATTATGACGCCTTTTTCTCCGCACTACCCGGTTTTTTAAATATGATGCCCGAATTCCGACCGAAGTGGGTTGTTGATGAAATACGGAATAAAGCCGATGTCCTCCATCCGGGATGTCATTTTCCTGCAGAAGAAGTTTTGCCGGAATTCCCTTTTCCCAAACCCGATCTGCCGCCGCTGATCATCTGGAATCACCGGTGGGAGTTTGACAAAAATCCGGAAGTTTTTTTTAACGCGCTTGATAAGGTCCTTCATCGAGGTTTGGATTTCCGCCTCGCGCTTTTGGGAGAAAATTTTCAGGTCCTACCCAAAGCGTTTGTGGCTGCCCTGGAGCGTTTTCGAGGCCGGATTGTCTGTTACGGCTATGAACCATCCAGGGAAAAATATCGCAATTGGCTAATTCAGGGGACGATTGTTATCAGCACGGCAACCCAGGAAAATTTCGGGATCTCAGTGGTTGAAGCCATCCGTTACGGTTGTATCCCCATTTTGCCGGACCGGCTTTCGTATCCGGAAATCATTCCAAAGGAATTCCATGGGGATGTTCTCTATAAAACTGAAGCGGAGCTGGTTGAGAAATTGTGCTTTTTTATTTTAAATTATTCAAAATTTGAAGAAAAACAACATCGTCTTTCCGAAGCTATGGGGCGGTTTGCATGGGAAAATCGTATCGAGCAGTATGATGCGATACTTGAAAATCTGGCATTGCAATGAAAAAGTCAAAAATTCACCCGTACGATACGCCTAAGTGCTCTAATTCATGAATACGATGACGTATTTTTATCTGGACACTGGCCCATATAAGCTGAAGTCCAAAAGTTTGAAGTTTGAAGTGATCTAAAGTGCCTAAAGTTATTGAGTCGCTTCGCTCCGGTGATTTTATATAATTGACAGAATTCCTTAACTTTAGCTCACTTTAAACTTTAGCTCACTTCTAACTTCATCATAAATACGTAGCCATATTTACGAATACATGTACTAAGGCATATCCTGATACCCTTTAACCAGAACCTCTCTTGGTTTTGCACCGTCCGACGGGCCGACGATTCCTTCTTTTTCCATCATTTCAATGATTCGGGCGGCCCTGTTGTAACCGATGCGCAAATGGCGCTGAATCATCGATATCGAAGCCTGTCCTGTTTTCGTAATGAGTGCGACGGCATCATCATATCGTTCGTCATATTCTTTTTCATCGGATTCATTTTCATCCTTTGGCGGCGCCTGGAGGATGGTTTTGTCGTATTCAGGTGTTTTCTGCTTTTTCAAAAACCCGATGATTCTTGAAAGTTCTTCCTCGGAGATGAAGGCGCCATGGATGCGCTGGAGTTTAGCGGTGCCCGGCGGCAGAAAGAGCATGTCTCCGTTTCCCAAAAGATTTTCTGCACCGTTTGTATCGATGATGGTCCTGGAATCGGTTTTTGAAGAAACCTGGAATGTAAGGCGTGTTGGGAAATTGGCTTTGATAATTCCGGTGAGTACGTCCACGGACGGTCGTTGGGTAGCCAGTATCAGATGGATACCCGCGGCTCTTGCCATCTGGGCAAGACGTGTCAGGGCGACTTCCACGTTCCTTGAGGCTGCCAGCATAAGATCGGCAAGTTCATCGATGATAATGACAATATACGGCAGTTTCTCCAATGTCTGGCCTTCGTAGGACTCCTTCTCCTTTTCGATTTTCTGGTTATACTGCTTTAGATGTCTGGATTTCATTTCCGACAGCAGTTCATACCTTCTTTCCATTTCTCGGACGGCCCAGAAAAGGGCATTGGTTGCCTTATTTACATCGGTTACGACCGGTGTAATAAGATGCGGTATGCCGTCATAACTTGAAAGTTCGATTCTTTTAGGATCAATCATGATGAGCTTAACTTCATCGGGCGCCGATTTATACAAAAGGCTGCAAATCATGGCATTCAGGGCAACACTTTTGCCGGTTCCGGTGGCTCCGGCAATGAGAAGATGCGGCATCCTGTCAAGTTCCGCCACCACCGGATTCCCGATAATATCCCTGCCGAGACAGATGGTTAGTTTGGATTTCGATTTTTCAAAGGCACCTGAAGCAACGAGCCCTCTGAATCTTACAATCGCTCTTTTGGCATTGGGGAGTTCGATTCCGATGACTGCTTTTCCGGGAATCGGCGCTACAATTCGGATGCTTGTGGCCCTGAGTGCCAGCGCAAGATCGTCGGAAAGGTTGACGATTTTGTTTATTTTAATTCCCGGAGCAGGTTCATATTCAAAGGTTGTGATAACAGGACCGGGTGATACTGCCACCACTCTCCCCTTGACATTAAAATCGTCAAGCTTCTTTTCCAGAAGTTTCGACTGCATATTCAGATTTTCATCATCCGCGGATGAGAGCTCTTCCTTGAAATTGTCCAGCAGATTGATGGAGGGGAGCTGAAATCCTTTTCCGCTGTGCATAAAGTCAAATACTTCCTGTCGCGGAACTGGCGCTTCTTTTATCGGCCGGGGTTTGGGGGTTTTGATCATTATTTTCCGCTCTTGATCGGCTTCCGGATCTCTTTTTATTATTGCGTCTTTTTTTGATTTTTTCCGTTGTTCTTTCCATTTAATAAATAGGGTTTTCAGTCGATCAACAGAAAATCGGACGGTTTGCCAAAGCCGATTAAAAAATCGTATCAGGGAAAAACCGGTGGCAAGAATCAGACCGATAATCCATAAAAGAACCAGAATAATGACGCCGCCCATGACATTCGAATATTTTACGAGAAATGATCTTAACGGGATTCCAATAATGCCTCCGGAAGAGAACTTACTCCCAAAAATAAGAATGTGGTTGTGCTTGAGTGCCAACAGGCTTCCTGTGGTAACCATCAGAATGATACCGCCGATAATGGTCAAAATAATGGCTTTACCGGAATGACCGCCAAAAAAGTGGATACTTGTAAGAAGGAGTAGAATCGGAATCCAGAACGCCCCGAGTCCGAAGAGCCCGATGAGAATACCTGCAAGATGGGCACCAAATAAACCGAAGAAATTATGGATATGTCCGGCAGCTCGGGCGTTGTTGATGGAGGGATCCGTCGGGCTATAGGACAAAAGACTGACCAGCGTTAAAATAACGAGAAAAAAAAGTAAAATTCCAGTGATTTCTCTACGCATCATTTTCACTTTTTTGGGCGCTTTCCTTTAAAAACCTGAAAATCACTCACTAAAAAACCATAAAATAAATTCTATACTTCCAGGATAAACGGGAGTATAACCGGTCGGCGTTTGATGGTAAAGGAAAAATATTTTCTTAGGGCTTTGGGTATTTTTGACCGGATCTTACTGGCGCGATCCGGCACTTCAGGCCCTATTTCTTCAACAATCTCAAGGATAATACACTTGGCATCTTCCAGAAGATGCCCTGTTTCGGTTTCAAACACAAAACCTCTTGAAACGATTTCAGGTCCGAAAACGACAATTCCGGTCTCTTCATCAAGGGCCATATTCACCACAACCAATCCATCTTCCGAGAGATCTCGTCTTTCCTTAAGCACACTTCTTCCGACATCTCCGATACCCTTGCCGTCGATCAACACCCGTCCGGTCATAACGCTGTCTTGAACTCTGCCGCCGTTTTCATCAAACTCTATGATCTGTCCGTTTTCTGCAAGGAGAATGTTTTGAGCTGCAATGCCGACCTGCTTTGCCAATCGAGAATGAAGAACCAGATGCCGGTATTCTCCGTGAATGGGAATAAAATATTTGGGTCTGGTCAGGTTGATCATCAGCTTTAACTCTTCCTGAAAAGCATGGCCCGAAACGTGAATCTGTGATATCTTTTCATAAATAACGTCGGCACCTCTTCTGTATAGGTCATTGATGATCTTGGTGATGGCTTTTTCATTTCCGGGTATAAATTTTGAAGAAAGAATGACTGTATCTTCTTTTTTGATCTTTATCTGCTTATGTGTTCCTGCCGCCATGCGAGCAAGGGCAGCCATCGGTTCCCCCTGACTGCCGGTTGTTATAATGATGATTTCTTCATCAGGAAATCCACTGATCTGATCAATGCCGATCTCCATTTCTTCGGGAATATGAATGTATCCAAGTTCTTTTGCAATACTTACACTTGTTTCTATACTCCTGCCGGTGAAAACGACTTGCCTGCCGATTTCCCTGGCGATATCGATAACCTGCTGGATCCTGGTAATGCTGGAGGCAAAAAGACCGATAATGATGCGTCCTTTTCTACCCGCCGAAATTCTTCTCAAGGTGTCGCCAATCTCCTGGTCTGAGATGGTATATCCTTCCCTTTCAACATTGGTCGAATCCGATAGGAGCGCAAGAACACCTTTTTCACCATACTGGGCAAACTTGTTCACATCGGTGATCATACCGTCAACAGAAGTGTGGTTGATCTTAAAATCGCCGGTATGGATAACCAGTCCTCGGGGTGTGTTAATGGCGATGCCGACCCCGTCAACGGCACTGTGACACACACGGATAAACTCGAGTTCAAAAATTCCGAGTTTAAGTTTTGATCTCGGAGAAATTTCTTGAAATGAAACCGGTAAATAGAGGCCATGTTCTTCAAGTTTTTTCCGCACAACACCCAGTGTAAACGGCGTTCCATAAATCGGCAGATTCATCTCTTTGAGAAGATAGGGTATCGCTCCGATATGATCTTCGTGGGCATGAGTCAAGACGAGTCCTTGGATATTCGATTTTATTTGCTTTAAGTAATTCATATCCGGAATAACATAATCGATGCCCAGCATATGGTCTTCCGGAAACATCAGCCCGGCGTCCACGATAAATGCTGAATCGCCGTATTCAAACACCATCATGTTCAGTCCAATTTCTCCCAACCCGCCCAAGGGTATTATTTTTAGCATGGCGTTCCGTTCTTTTTATCTTTTTCAAAGGATTCCAGGATGACATGTCTGACTTTTTTCATAAGATCATTTTTTGTTTCCCTGGTGTAATCCGAAGATTCAATCGGCTTTAAAATTTCAAGTAAAACATTTCCGGGTTTAATGGAAATCTGATTTTTGGGCATGATCCGTCCTGTTCCGTGAATGACCACCGGGATGATGGAGACACCGGAATCAACCGCCACAACAAATCCTCCCTTTTTAAACAGCTGGATATCGTGAGTGCGACTACGGGTACCTTCAGGAAAGATGATGACAGACATACCGTTTTTAATAATTCCTGTTACTTTATTCAGGCTTTCTATGGCAGACTTCCGATCGGAACGATGGATACTGATATAACCGGCTCTTTTCATGGCATGACCGAAAATCGGTATATTAAAAAGCTCGGCCTTTGCAAGCCATCGGAATTGAACAGGAAGATACGCCTGAAGAACAGGGATATCAAAATTGCTCATATGGTTGGGCATAAAAATACATGCCCTGCCGGAATTCAGGTTGGAAAGACCTTTTACGGTGACCTTGATATTGCAAAGCGCAAGTACCCATCTTGCCCAGATTCTTGCAACCCTGTGTGAGGCATCGCCGCTTGAAGTGATAAAGGAGACAAAAATAGCCATTATGGACATAAAAGCAGTCACAAAAATAATCCATAACGTAACGATCGCAGTTCGTATCATTCCAATATCATGAATCTTTCATCAATACCCAGTCGGCTTGGACACCCCATTCAAGTGGTGGTGCCCTTAAAAACTTCCCTTTTATTAATTCCGGTTTTATTCGACACCGTGATGAAACGGGTGTGATTGAACTCTAATCGGACTATATTTTAATTTCGAGGGCATCAAATATCGAGTCTGCAATCCTGATAAGCCAATTGCGTTGTGTTTCAGTAGCATAACCCATGCAGTCACATCGCATCTTTTTTTGGGTGCGTATCAGCATCTCAAAGGCGATCAGATTGGGTCCCAGGTCAACGGCAAAATAAAATGGCTGGCAATCGGTATGCTCCGCTTGAATATCAGTGAGGATATTCTGATCAAGCTGAATCCAGTAAATGCCATCCACCTTGGAGGAACTATAGTTCTTCTCCATAAAGGCTTTGATCAATTCATAATCATTGGGCCTGAGATCATCAATAACGTATTGTTTCATAAAAACAAAATTATCACAGTTTCTTGTGTCGCGCAAGATGTATGTTGGCCGGATTATCATCATGCGGCACTGTGAATGCGATGGTATCTTGATTGCCGAAACATGTCATGTTACGATAAAAAGCGGCTAGAGTTTTGGGCACATCTATTCGGTTAAAGCCTTATGCGGTAAGGCTGGAAAGGTTTTATTCCAATGGATTGTTATATATATCACACATTGCCCTAAATTTTCAAAAAAAGCGATATGAATCATGCCGCAGCATGCCCGGTATTTTGGGTGTATGAGTCCTGTAAAATTATGTAATAACCGTATGTCCCTGGAGTTCTGAATGATTTCGTTTAATACGTATTTGATCGCCTATCTGTGCATCTATCTTATCAGTGCTGTTTTGGAAATGGGTATTGAGCAGATAAACATCCGTTATCTCAATGCACACGGACAAAACGTTCCCGATGCTTTTCAGGGGGTGATTCAGGAAGAGGAGTTGAAAAAGATCATACAATACACATCAGACAAGGTCCAGTTTAAACTTGTACAAGCCGTTGTCATCAAAATTTGTTTTCTTCTTGTTGTCATATCGGGAATCCTCCCGTGGCTCGCCGATCATTTGGCGAACATAAATTTTTTGTTGGCAGGTTTGATCTTTTTTGCCTCTATCGGATTGGCAGAGATGTTGGCCGGTATTCCTTTCGATTATTATCATAGTTTTATCATCGAAGACAGGTACGGCTTTAATACAAAAACCATTAGAATTTGGATTTCCGATCTGATGAAGTCCTTACTTGTAATGATGGTTCTGGGCGGTTTTCTCTTGGCCGCACTCCTGTTAATGATAGAGTATGCCGGCAGGAACTGGTGGGTTTGGGCCTGGGTGGTTTTTGTGAGTTTTCAGTTGATCATGACCCTCATTTATCCAACGATTATTGCCCCCCTTTTTAATAAATTCACACCCCTTGAGGATGGCGATCTTAAAGCCGATATTCAGCAGCTCGCAGAGAAAGAAGGTCTCAAGATTGAAGGGATATATCAGATGGACGCCACCCGCAGGACCCGGCATACCAATGCATATTTTTCAGGGATCGGAAAAACCAAGCGGATCGTGCTGTTCGATTCCTTGATTCAGTCTCACAGCCAAGCGGAAATTCTGTCGATATTGGCACATGAGATCGGACATCTGAAAAAAAATCATATTAAAAAACAATTGGTTATAATCAGCATTGTGTCCCTGTTTCTTTTTTTTATGACATCAAAGCTCATCCTGTGCCGTGTGATGTATGAAAGTTTTGGTTTTTCAAACACGCCTGATTATGTGGGCCTTTTTTTAGTTGGAATCCTGTGGGGGCCTATAGGCTTTTTTATATCGCCCGTTGGAATGGCGATTTCCAGAAGATTTGAAAAAGAAGCGGATTTTTATTCCATCGGAATTTTAAAGACTGCGAAACCCCTTTCAAACGCGCTGAAAAAAATGGCAAGACAAAACCTTTCAAACCTCAAGCCGCATCCTCTGTATGTTGTTTTCAACTATTCTCATCCGCCAATGCTTGAAAGGATCGAGTATCTTGAAGCTCTTGAATTGCAAGGATAACCATAACAAAGTCCGGGGATGGGGCTATGTGCGGCCAATTATGGAGGGGGAGGTATTGTTCCCTGGTCAGGATAAAAGACCAGGGAACATGACATTTAAAATCAGATTATGTTTCTTCAACAGTAATTGCGCCGGGTTCACAAACTTCAACGCAACTTTCACACCCCAGGCATTCATCTGCATTTACAGGATGAGATTTGTCGTCAATCATCTCAAAAACTTCGACGGGACAGACATCTACACACTCTTCACAACCTTCACACTTGTCTTCATCAACAGTAGGGATAAAAGCCATTTTAAAAGCCTCCTTTCAAATAAAGTTAGGTCACGGCAAAAAGCTGCCGCTTATCTGCTATCGGGCAAAATCCATATACCAATTGATTTAGTGAGTCAAGCCTTGTTATTTATTTTTTTTACTTTTACAGCACCGCCGGTTTTATCTTTGAAAATAGGCCAAAAAGAGTTTTATCCCGTTATTTCGAGGTATGATTCCGGTTGGCATATGGTGAGAGCTATTGGGTAGAGGTGAATGTGGATTTATGCCGGTCTACAAGCCTTGGGATTGAATTCGTAGCAATCAGTGCACTTGATAAGGTATCTGTTTGGTGAACACTTCATCATGGCGCCGCCCAGTAAACCAAATCCTCCTGGAGTAAGTTTTATCTCAACGCTTACCTTGCAGCCGCAGTCCGAACATTTACCATTTACAATGATTGCCGATTTCTCCGTATTGGCTTCAAATATTTTTCTTAACACTTCTATCATTGGCAGCCACCTAAAAAATCGTAATTATTTTGATATTCTTGGTTTTTGTCTTCTATCAAGGCCGCTTCTTCTATCCTTTCCGGATCTACGTTCAGGGATATGTAAGGTATAAGAGAATTGTCGCCGGTCAATTCCCAATCGCCGTCCTCCGTTGTCCTTGGCAAGTTCCGTCATAGTTTAATTAATATTAACCCTTTAATATCCTGGCATTCACAACCGTTAATCTTTCTCTTCGATGATGGATAGACCGAGGAGAGAATGCCCTGTAAAACGGTCATGAATATTTTTCGATGAGATCCGGGTTCGTAAAAGTTTATGGTGTCCTGATATTTTTTAAGGCACTTAAAATATTATAATTCATAAGTTTCTAATTTTGTCATGTCAAGTAGAATTATATATAATTTATATATAATTTGATCGAATTAGAATATATTGTAGTTTATTAAAGAAAATTACTATATATTGTGTACTATTAAACCAATAAATCGAATAATATCGGTTTGTTCTGTTAAAATGCCAGCCAAAGTACCGCCAACCGGTTCTAGGTATTTGATCCATCCCGAAACAGTCATGGAATAGATCAAAAGTTCTTTAATAGGGATAATAACGATATGGGTGCCAATAATAGGGATACGGATAATACCATGGATCGAAGTAAGGTGGGGGGTAATAATACTCGTCTTTGGGCCAAAGGTATATTTCACGACTTTTAATCTCAAGATAACCATGTGAAAATTGGTCGACTTTTTCGACCCGAGTACCGACGATTGTGCCTGCCACGGTCACCTTTCGGTCCTTGGTGTAGATTTCCGGATCTAAAAAGCCGTTTTGCGAAATGATGAATCTTCCTTTTGAATAATCCTTGGATTTGGGCGCTTCTCCCAATCCCAAGGGAACCTGCAGGACTTTAATCAGCGAGCTGTCAGTCAAATTTTGAGTTTCCAGGATATACCCTCCCAGAATCACGGTTGTTCCCAGATACGTATCGGTTTCCTGTATGAGTGTTATAAAATCGACAGGCGCTATCGATTCTTTCCGTATCTGTTGAGATATAACGGAACACGACATGACGAAGAACGGTATGAGAAATACCAGAAATACGGCTTTTGAAGTCTTCATATTCACTCCTTGACGGGCTGTTGCCCAAACAAAAATCTCTTTAAACGCTCATTGAACCATCGAAAAATGATTTGGGCAACAACACGTTGAGTATAAAGAACATGATCAACTGGCCTTTTATAGTGACTGCCTGTTTTCCAAATCACTTTTCTTCTTATCACATTATCAGATGAGTTTGCAAAAAGTTTAAAACCCGCCGGAGCATGAATCGGATAGTAGGTGTACCCTTAAATCAGGATTAACGCCAAGTGATGGAAGAAGGCTTGCACCAAAAGGATCTTTCTATGGGATAGGCTTCCTGTTGGGCATAAAACTACGCAATGTCCACACCGAATGCACAGTACCCCATTATCTTCACAATCTGTTGCGGTTTATGCCTGAGGACGGGGGGCTCAAGGATTTGTTTATAAACAGTCACCTATTTTTTAAAAAAGAGATATGTTGCAAGACCGACTAGAACAAGCGCGAAAATTTTTTTAAAATTTGCGGTGGAAACATGCTCAACCAGCCGAGCTCCAATCTGTGCACCAATGATTCCCCCTATGCCGAGTAAAAAACCGAGTTTATAATCGACATTGCCGAGTTTGTTATGGGCGATAAGGGAAGATATCGAGATAACAAGTATCGCAAGAAATGACGTCCCCACAGCCTTTTGTGCGGAATACCCCATGAAAAGGAGCATTGGAACCATCAGAAAACCGCCGCCCAATCCGGTAAATGCCGCACCGATACCCACAATAATGCCACTTACCACCATTATAATCATATGAATACTCATATCACTACATCCTTGTTTCCGGTGAAGTTGCCAAATCTCATTTTGCGAAATTTTACATTGGGCAACAGTCCTTCAATTTGGAGCCATCCTCGTGTTATACCTGTCCTTCCAGTATATCTTTGAGATGATGCCGCAAGTGACGAAGATAGTCCTTGACCACGAATCCCAAAGGCACGGGTTCCGCGTTTCCGATGTTACATGGGGAAGATTCGGCATCCTCTGGAATGCATTCGATGATACGGCTCAAATGAAGGTTGTATGCAGACCAAAGTCCGACCAAGGAAGACCAGGGTGCTTCGTTGTGGCGCTGGATTCGAACCCATTCATCTTGGTCATATGTTGGGAATCGGGCAGCAACGTTGTTCACGGCTCTTACAAACCGCTGGTGATTGTTCGCGGCCGAGTCGATTAGATGCCCTAAAATTTCTTTTTTTGACCATTCGTGCGGGCCAGGTTTAAATCCCGTTTCTTCATGATCAATTGAGATAATCGGGGTTCGACCGAATCGATTATGGATCGAATCTGTCGGACGATATCTTTCATGTCAGGCATCCTTCATGGCAGCAGGTCCAGATCTTTTCCGGCGTTCAAAAAAACCACCGGATCCGTGGAGTTGCAAAAACCGAAAGAGAAAAAAGAGAAAGTCGATCAATCGCATTTCCAGGTTTGATCTCAGGCAATTTCCTATTTTTCATCTTCAGGATAAAACGAAAGTTCTGTTTTTGTTTTATTGGCAAAAAATTTAAAAAAGCCGACTTCCTCTATTTCTTTTAAATTAATTTTCGGTTGATCCGTGCTTTCATTTAATACGGCTTCCCTTAAAGTTTGGGTTTGGTGAATTAGGATGACGGCAATTTTTTCGGCTGCTTGGGGATTTTCCGCCTCTACGAATTTCGTGGCATAAAATCCATATTTTTTGAGTTCACCGTCAATATTTAAAAGAAAATTTTCCCCGTGTAGCTGCACCTTGAATCTTTTCATTCAGTCCTCTTTGTTTACCAAAAGATATCCATATAAATCCGGGTTTAACTGTTGTGACAAAACCGCAAAGTTTAGAGTTCCAAATCCAACTTACCGACCGCTTCGATTTTTTCCGGCTGCCACCGGGGATTGTCGTCCTTGTCCACCAGACGCGCCCTTACACCCTCTACATAATCGGGATGGCTGAAAATGAAACGCGCCGCTGTGAGTTCGTTCCGAAACACGTCTTCAAGAGGAAGATGCTCGTTGCGGCGCAAGAGCATCAGGGTCACCGTCAGCGCCGTGGGAGATCTTTCCGAAAGCCGCTCAAAGACCTGGTCGCAGAGGCGGGTTTGTATACTGCATTGTCTGAGGGATTCTATGATTTCCACAAGGGAGTTTTTTCCTTGAAAATAGGCTGCCACCCATTCGTCCATATCGGGTTTGGCGGAAATCTCCTTTACAAAAAATGGGTCAAGTGTCGAGGCCAGCTCTCGGGCAGCCCGGTTTCTCGGAATCGGCAGGTGTGTCGCATATCCTTCCAAAATATTTTTCATTTCCGGCAGTCGATCAAATGGCGTTAAATGGGTTGCAAAACCCACACGTACGGTTTCGGCGCCTTTCATTTCATAACCCGTCAGTCCCAGATACTCGGGATATCCCGCAGGGCATTTGTCAAACATCCAACCGGTCGAGCCCACATCCGGGAAAAAACCGATTCGGGTCTCCGGCATGGCCATACGCGTGTGTTCCGTGGCCACTGCCAAGTCTGCCGCAGCAGCCAGACCCAGTCCTGCCCCCATTGTGATGCCGTCGGCAAGAACGATCACCGGTTTGGGAAATCGATGAAGCCGGATGAGCAAATCATATTCTTCTTTTAGAATCAGATCTGCACGCAAGGCCCTTTTTTCCTGTATGGCCCGGGCCAGGGCCTTAACATCTCCGCCGGCGCAGAACCCCCTTTCACCGGCGCCGTACAACATGACGAACTGGCAGCTCTTGTCGGCCTCTACCTGGTCCAGTGCGTTCTGGATCGAGCGAATCATCTCAAGATTGAGGCTGTTCAAAACCTTCGGTCGGTTGAGTACGATGCTCATCATACGAAGCTGCCGCCGAATCAAGACTTCCGGCTCCGGCTGAGCTTTCATCTCATTCAATTGAAGTTTCCTTTTGCAGGGACAAAATGCCCGATACTTCGGCTTCAGAATGAAGCCGTCTCAGATCGTCGGGAACCATAGGACATGTACCAATGACGATATGAGCTGTGATTTTTCCCCAATTCAGTGACCAAGTCCACATGGTATTATAACTACATATGATTGTAGGGTTACGCTGTTTTCTGGGAATAGGAGATCGGGCGGCGCTTTTTTTTAAACGTGTGTTTTTCACCCCAAAAATGCCTTTTTAAGGCAATAAAGCAGTTCTTTTGCAACCCACAATAAATCCAATCCGTTTCGGCAGCATGTTCAGCGAGGGAAAATAAAAGGTTGTGTATCA
The DNA here is from genome assembly GCA_046484425.1 of Desulfobacterales bacterium. Classification (GTDB taxonomy): domain Bacteria; phylum Desulfobacterota; class Desulfobacteria; order Desulfobacterales; family UBA11574; genus UBA11574. Next base: position 39,691 of record JAWOIY010000033.1, read on the forward strand.
TAACAGAAAGCATCCCGATATTATAAAAGGGCCGGATATCAAACACACATCCTGTACTGCGACAACCGCCGTCGTTGATGCTGATAACGGATATCGGTCGTATTGTCAAGAAGGCATTTTCCCTAAACGGTCTGAAATGTTTGAATTTTGGGCCCAGGAATGCCGGCCGTCCGAATTCGGTTCAAAATCTAAAACACGCCTCGGCAGAGTCCCCAGGGTCCCATCGAATTGAATTTTAACGAAATAGAAGCCCAAGCATCAATCTTTGCCAAGGTGCATGCCATTTCCTACACACATAAATTCATGGATTATTAATGGGTTATACGTGGTTACTCGATTTTTCGGTTGCATCCCCTGTATGGATTTCCCTTCTAAATCCTTTGAGTATTAAGTGGGTTCATAAAAAAAATGTTTGTTATCAAACAGATAACTTCTCTATCCCGTTTGGCATATCTATTGCAGTCCTATTACTTCCATTCCAAACGGAAGGGTTACACACCGTTTTCTGCTTTGCACCATCATCATTGAACGGAAGACAATAAAAAAAGTTTAAAACGAGATAATGTTGATATTGACACCTTAATAAAAGCATGACATACATTTTGGCTTTTTTGACGAGCTGTATATTTGAAAATAGGGTCTAATTTGAGGTAACATATGGCACATATGGCAAACACGAATGGTCCATACCGCTTTAATGCGGATATTTTTTTCCCCTGGCTGCTCCTTTTAGCTTTAATATCCACACTGGTTCTGACATGGTGCCAGGTGGAAAGCTTGAAAATTACACATCTTTGGGTGCTTATGCGATCATGGTCGGCTAAAAACTATTTGGTCATTGGGTTGACCTCCTGGACGTTTTTGGCGTTGGCATTGCGGATTTGGTTTGCCTGGCGGTACCGGTCTTATGCGCCCTTACGTGACGGTGCCTTGCCGACCATTACGATCGTCATACCGGCCTATAACGAAGGCCGGCAAATCCTGGATACCGTTCGGTCGGTTATGAACAGCCGTTATCCGGCGAAGAGAATGCAGGTAATTTGTGTTGATGACGGTTCCAAGGATGATACATGGCGATGGATGCAAATGGCGAAACAAGAATTCCCCCATCGCGTTCGGCTTATCCGCCAGCCTTTTAACCGCGGCAAACGCCATGCGCTGATGGCTGGTTTTGCTCAAGCGAAAGGGATGGTATATGTGACCATCGATTCGGATTCCGAGGTGTTGCCTGATACCCTTCGCCATTTGGTCAGTCCGTTTGTCAGAGATCAGCGGGTCGGTGCGGTTGCGGGCAATGTGCGCGTGCTGAATCTTTCCGAAGGTGCCATCCCTAAAATGCTGGAGGTTTCGTTTGCCTGCGCCTTTGATTTCCTTCGTTCCGGACAGAGTGTTTACGGTGGTGTATTTTGTACGCCCGGTGCACTTTCCGCCTACCGTTCGAAAGTGATCAATCCCCATCTGCCGGGTTGGGTCAATCAAACCTTTATGGGCCGACCTGCCGCCATCGGCGAAGACCGTGCGCTGACCAACCTGATTCTCGGCTGCGGGTTTCGTGTGGTTTATCAGCGAGAGGCGGTGGTAAAGACCAAGATTCCGATTGCGTATAAGGGATTGCGAAAGATGTTGTTAAGATGGGCCCGCAGCAACGTTCGTGAAAACCTGGTGATGCTCTCTTTCATCATGCGTCGCTTTCGCCCTGCCGACAGCGGCAGCGGTTGGATACGTCTGTTCAGCGCCACACAATTATTACGGATGACTTTTGGCGAGGCTTTCAAGTTTGCTTTGGCGGCACAGCTTTTTCTGGCTCCAGTGCCTACGCTGATGAGCATGGCGGTGGGCTGTATCATCGCCGCCTCGCTGCCTGCTTTGGTTTATCAGCGGCGCTACGGCGGCTGGTTTGGTTGGCAGTGGGCGATACCGTATGCTTTTTTTTGGCTGTTCAGTTTGTGCTGGATATCGATTTGGGGATTGGTGACGGCGCCTCGCTCCGGTTGGCTAACCCGGGAACCGGTCAAAGTGTCCATCCCGCCGAAACATCCGACGGTCCCTCAACCTATCGGTGTGGGTAAAATATTTTCAAAGGCCGCCTGAGAGGTTTCATTTATACCTGAAATTTCGGCAAGAAGTCCCGTAAAGGATTTGGTATTGAAGGTATTTGGGACGCCATCTGGCGATATGCCTTGGGAATGACGGACCGTTTTTTATAAATCAGCGTATTCAGGATCCGTCAACCGGAAAATCCTTCGAGAACCAGGTTTTTTTGTTTTTCTTTGTTCCGTTTGTCCTTTTCAACAAAAATCGGTTTGCCGCCGTAATAGGCTTTTCCCGTATAGTACATCAGAGTGGCCGGCGTCGCCGGAGAGGGCGTAAAAATCTGAATCTGCCGGGGTTTGAACTTGAGGACCCTGCGGCTGAAGCGGTTTAAACGCTCCATATCCTGGCGAGTACATCCCGGATAAGCAGCGATAAAATAACAGGTTAAAAACTGTTTTTTCCCAATCCTCCGGTTTATCTTTTCAAAACAGCGGGCAAATTCCATAAATCTCTCAATCGGAGGCTTCCCCATGAGCGCAAGGACATGATTTTCGGAATGCTCGGGTGCGACCTTCAGTTGTCCGGAAATATGATGCCGGATAATCTCTTCAAGATACTGAAGGCCGTACATTTGATCTTTCAGCACCAGATCATGGCGTATTCCGGAACCGATGAAAACCTTTTTCACTTTCGGCAACCGTCCGATTTTTTTCAACAGGGTAATCTGGGGGAGATGGCTGATTTCCAGCTTATTGCAGACGACCGGAGTCAGACAGTGCCTGTTGCGGCACGTACCTTTGGTTTTTCTTCGCTTGCAATCGATGCCGTACATATTGGCGGTGGGGCCGCCGACATCGTGAATGTATCCTTTAAATCCAGGATGCTTGGTTAAAACCGATGCTTCCTTCAGAATGGACGCTTCGCTCCGATTCACTATCCTTTGCCCCTGATGCACAGATATCGCGCAGAAGTTACAGTCGCCATAACATCCTCTGTGAGTCGTGATTGCAAAACGGATGGTTTCAAGTGCCCGTACCGGCCCCCATGCTGCATAATACGGGTGGACGTCCCGTTCATAGTCCAACCCATGAATATGGTCCAGTTCCTCGCTCGTGATCGGAAACTGAGGCGGATTCTGGACCAGAAACCGGTTGTCCTGTTTCTGGCAAAGGCCTGTTCCGGTTACCGGGTCATTGTTTTTATAAAAAATCTTAAACATTTCAACGAATTTGGCGCTGTCCGCCACAACTTCCGCATGGGATGGGAGTTCTATGTAACCTTCTTTTTTTTCTGCGGCAATATAGCAGGTTCCGCGAATATCCGTAACCGGCCGGCGGTGACGAATGTTTTCCGCCAATTCGAGAGTTGTTTTTTCCCCCATTCCATAGACCAGAATGTCGGCCTTGGCGTCAAAAAGAATAGACCGCCGAATACTGTCGGACCCGTAATTATAATGGGAGATGCGTCTCAGGCTCGCTTCAATTCCGCCGATCACGATTGGTTTTGTCTTTTTGAAATATCGGCGGACAAGATTGGTATATGCGATAACCGCCAGGTCCGGACGTCTGGTATTCAGACCGCCGGCGGTCAGATCATCCCGCTTTCGCCGTTTATTCGTCGGGGTATAATTGGATATCATGGAGTCCATGCATCCCGAAGTGATTCCCCAGAAAAGATTCGGCTCACCCAGCCGGCCGATATCTTTTTCACTTGAGATATCGGGCTGCGCGATGATGCCAACCGTGTAACCGGCATCTATCAGTACCTTTCCAATGATTGCGACACCGATAAACGGCGAATCCACATAGGTGTCTCCCGTTATCAGTATGACGTCGGGAGACTTCCAGCCGAGAGCGTTCAGCTCACTTTTAGTTGTTGGAAGAAACATTCAGAGAAATCCAGGTCAATTCGTGTTTGTTGTGTGAAAGATGGAGAAATGCGGTGTGCGGGAGGGCGGCAAATTTCTGGATAACACCATAATGGGAATTTCCCTGAAACTTTACCGTGCATACGAAATTGCGGCAATTTCCCGAATTCAGCCAAATAGAGACCCACTCCAAAAGTTTTTCCGGATAACAGGCCACATCGCAAAATATCCAGTCGAAGCGAATATTCTGGTCCGGGAGGATTGAAAAGGCGTTTCCCTTTCGAAATGTTACGCCCGGTAATCGCATAATCTCAGGGGCAGGATCGGTGCTGTCAACAGCGAGCACACTGGCCCCGAGCCGATGCAATACCCATGTCCATCCACCCGGGCTTGACCCTGCATCCAGACACGCATCTCCCGGTGACGGCATCCTTTGAATACGGGAAAACGCTTCCCAGAGTTTTAGGTAGGCACGGCACGGCGGCCCCTGTTTGATTTCCACAAACCGCACCTCTCCGTGAGGAAAGGCGCTTGAGCATCGTGCTGACGCCAGAACGAGGTCGGGCGCCAACAAGGTCCAGGACCCCAGCGGGCTTTGAAAGACAGGCTCAGGGAATCGCAATGGCCGTGCTGAAACGTACGGAAGTTTCTCCTGGATTAATGTTGAGCGACGATGCCAGCGAAACGAATACATGGTCCAGTTGCGCTGGATGGTACGAAGGGCTTTGGCGCCGTCCGTAATGGATCGTATCCGAAGCATGCGAGGCTCCAGCCAGGTGTTCTGGGTCCAGTAGGACGTTTGCGGCGGGCCTCCTGCAATGACCAGTCTGCCGTGAACGGCTTGTACCCCCCTCAGTTCCGCTACGGTCTGATTAACGAAACCCTTTGGAGCCAAATAAGCAGTAATTTTAGTCTGTTGCAAAACGAAATCCCAAAAAAATGACACGCTGATTGTCGACTTTTATCAACCAACCGTCTTGTTGGAGGAAAAAGGAGTATAATATATTATACTGTAAGATACCAATATGTCCATCGAAAACCCCATGCGGTAGCTGGTCAAGTGAATGGAGATGTTATGGTTTTAATCAGTAATTTTCTATACGAGGTTTGATCCGGTTCCAAAAGTCTAACACAAACTGTGGGTTGACTAAACCGCCAATGTCTGTTATTAAAGTAAAGAATCCTGGCCCTGAGGACCAGGTTTTTCAAGATCAAATAAAGTATGTTTTCAAGATAGTGTATTTTACCATGACCTTTAAGAATTATATGCGTTACATTTACCTGCTGCTTGCATTAGCAGCTTTTTTTTGCCTGTCGCCATTTGCCGTTGCAATTGACCCGTCCTCCGAAAATTCTGCTTCAGTTGATTTTCCCCAACACATCGCCGCAGGAAGCGAACACCGGCAAAACTTTTCCAAAATTATCGATGAGATATACCTTTATGAGGTTATCCGCGGGAAAATACGAAAGACCTTGATCGGACAAAAAGATCTTGAAAATAGAAGCACCATTGCCTGTGACGGCTATATTTGTGGCGTTGAATTCATCAGTAAAAACGGCCGCCTGGCGGCCACCCTTGAAGAGCGTTCAATGGATATCATTGCCGAGAATGAGGGGAGAACAGAGGAGGTTGTTTCCGAATCCGGCATCGGTAAGATCCTGCCGGCCGGCAAACAGTACCGTTATGCATATTTCCCGAAAGTGTCGGGCGATGCGGTCAGCATGAATGACTATTTTTCCATGTCAATAAAAAGCGAAGGAGACCGGTATGATCTCCTCGTCCGCCAAAATGGGTATCAAGTACTATCCCCGACTAAGAAAACCCGGCTGGCGAGTGGCGATGAGTTACAATTCCATTATCTTGGGGCCGACATGGCACAGTTTGAGACAAGTCTTCATGATTTCAAGGATCGACTTGCATCCCTTTCCGACGGAATTGAGTTTGTTGAAAAGGCCGTTGGCGGAAAACTGGTAAGCTACGTGAACATTGTGGAATATCAGGGGGCCGACAACGCCCTAACCTCATGGGGCCAGAATCAGGTCTGGATCTATGCCGATACATTTCGGAACCGGCAGATTTCCGAACTGCGGAGCATGGCCGAACACGAGGCGCTACATATTTTTATCGACCGGCAAGGATATGCTCGGCAGACGGCTTTGCGGGGTTTTTTTTCGGACCTTCACGGATTCGAACCGCTTTCCCTGGAACGATTTTCACTGGTTACCCGTGGCATGCTTCCGCCAGGAGTGATTTTGCCAATTAAGACGACTTCTCCTCTTTTTGCCTTTATTAACGAGAGAAATTTCATTCCGGGGATGTCGGGAGGGCATTCGGGTGACAGCCTGGATGAGTTCTGCGCCTCTTTTCTGCACGCACTCCTGTACATTGATCAGCTCCCGAATAACATGGATAAATCCGAACTCGTCATGGGCGATGGCAGTCTGCAAGCATTGTCGGCACAAGGTCGGGAGACCATCATTCTGGACTTTCGCCGCGCCATTGACATGTTTATGGCGTCTTCTTCTGATGATACTATTCGAAAAACCGCCCTTTTTTCCACAAAGGTGTTTGCGCTTTTTGATAAATCCATGAATATTGCAGCTCGCGTCAATTTCTCCGATTAGACCTTAGATGGTGCGCATAAAAACAAAAAGGCCCGCAACCTGATGGTTGCAGGCCTTACTCAAACACCTTTCAAAAAAGGCGTCATTCGTTCATACACAATGTTATTTTACATAAACAACCGGCACTCTAGTAATCGCTACCCATGCCTTCCTCGGTTTTTTCGCCGGGTATGGCGGCAGGCGGCATGTTGCTCTCGTTGCTGAAGTAGCCACGAGTCTCTGCCTGCCACTCCTGACTGCTAACATCAGGCCACTCGTTGCTGGCAAAGCCCGGTGCTTTGTCAAATACGGTCTTCTCTATATCGATGACGCATTTGCCGTTACTGTCCAAGCTCGAAGAAACCTGGGCAATGGGTACCGGTACCAGTTTTGCGCCGAGTCCCATCACTCCGCCTTTTGCGATAATTAGATAGCTAACCCGTCCATCCTCGGCGGTAATCAGATCGTCGATTTTGCCCAGCGTTTCACCCTTTATGTTCAACACTTCAGTTCCGATGAGTTTGCTGACCCGCTGACTTTGATGGAAAAGGGTGCCGGACTTGCCTGTATCCATCATGGGAAGATCGCTTCCGCTTCCAGCAAAAACGGCTCCGGATACAGATATGACGAACGCGATTGCCACCAATAGGGTTATAAATGATTTATTCATAGTAACCTCCTGTCCCAATTAAGGGATTTTAACGAATGTTATACCCATAGGTCCCCGAACGCCTATAAAGGCCTTGTTGGAACCATCCGGTTTTTCCTCCGCATTGGCATCTTAAAGCATTATGCAGGCGGGATTACTCGAAACAATATCATGGACGCGCTCGGAAAGCGCCGATGCCAAACCGATGCTGTAACACTCAGTCGTTTCTGATTCAGGCAAGGAGGATATAATAAAAATTAATACCGTCACTGTAGACTGTCAAGCCACATCAATTCCCACATTGACCGGCCTGTTCCCGCTAGCCCCGTCCTTTAGGGCGGGGAAGGATTCACTTGTTCAAATTGTTGTGGATTTACTCCTCTGGTTCACAAATGGTGAAGAGCCACCATCTATCGCTCCTGCGCCCTTGACGAGGCTGCCTGTCGAAATAGATTTTCATCGTGCTGTTGGAAGTTGTGGCGACCTCGAACCAGTGCTTGCGTACATACAACTCGGGGCTGCCGTGGCGACATTTACCGGTTTCGCGCCAGGTGCGCAGTACGGCCACAATCTTAATGGTTCGATCTCTCCACACGAATTCGCGCGGGAGGCCAGGTTCCCCCAATGCCATGCGAGAGGTGTCACATGTGGCAACCACAGGTCTGATGACTTCGCTGATGAATCGCTCGGACATGATCACTGCTTCAAATATTTTTCTTCACTTGGTGATTCTTGTAATGATATGATTAAAAGTGCCGGTAGCAGCAGCACGGATTTTGTCTAACTTTTTAAAATATATCATGTATCAGCTAAAGTACAAACTGATAATTTAAGTGGTTCTCCCGGAAACAATCGGTATTTCGAAAACAGTAAAAAAATTCGGGCACTCGGTACCATGCTTCAGGTCAAAGAAATTCAGGCCAAAAGCGTTCTCAACACGTCAAAAGTTTTTGACTATTGCCTGAATCCTTACACCGGTTGCCAGATCAATTGCCGGTATTGCTATGCACGCTTGTTTATGAAACGGTACTCGGGACACAAGGAGTCCTGGGGCGATTTTGTGGATGTTAAAATAAATGCCCCTGAAGTTTTGCAGAAGCAATTGAATAAAGCCAAAAGAGGAACCGTTTGGGTTTCCTCGGTTTGTGATCCCTATCAACCTTTGGAAGCAACCTATGAATTGACCCGGCGCTGTTTAAAAAAACTTGTCGAAAAACAGTTTCCGGTCAATATCCAGACAAAGTCTGAACTCGTTTTGCGAGATTTGGATTTATTTCAAGAATTTAATGAGATAGAGGTGGAATTTACCATCACCACCGATGATGAAAAGGTTGCAAAATTATTTGAGCCCAAGCCAAGCCCGGTAAAAGACAGATTGTCGGCTTTGGCAAAAATTCATGCCTCCGGAATTAAGACATTTGTTTTCATCGGACCGCTGCTGCCCGGAAATCCGGAAAAGCTGATCGAAAATCTTGCAGAAAAGGCGGATATGATTTTTATCGATAAGATGAACTATTTAAATTTAAAAGGAAAATTGGTACGTTTTACGAATGCATCATTTTTGTATCTTTGATTTTTTCCACAAGACTTCTTTTTGAAGCGATATACAGGCAAAACGGTTTGTTACATTTTTTGCATGTATGCCTCTCAGCAACAGACACTTTAACATTGTTTACAGTTTCAATTTCTTTACAACCACCATAAAAGAATAATCTCTTTGGACATGGATTTACGGATAAGATCAAGTTTTTATTACCATTTGCTATTGTTATCTTTCCATGGCAATGTGGACAATTCGGTTTTTTAACAATGATATTATTTTTGATATTTTTTACACTTGCAATAATATTCACCAGCAACCTTACCGAGTCAGTTTCGCCTTCTTTAAATTCCGCCATTCCGCCCTTGAACGTTATATTAGGAATTAGCATTTCAATATTCTTTATAGCCGTCACAATATTTCTCATTACAGCGACAAATTTCAGATCATCAATCGTATCATCTTCTATCACCGAATCTTCAAAGACTTCTCTATGTTTATTAAGAAGCAGTCTGTTCGTTTGAAGAGATTTAATTAAATGTTCAATCTCCGTTTCCGGTGATGGTGATTGGACATGAACTTGTTGCACTATATTATCGACATATTGCTTGATATTATGAATATCGCCATCAAAATCGATATTAAACATATCTCCGCTTGGATAGTTGTCTGGTTGAACCTTTCCGAAGGTTTTTTTCGGTTCATCGTTAATTTTCATGAATTTAATCCTTCTCGATGTTTAATTTTAATCGTTACATTTCTTTGACCACACTTTCCCTTTCTTGAAATCATTTATTTTGGAACTTATGGTTGGAAGATAAGAGAATTAAACAAAAAAATTGGATGCAAATACTTTGCCACTAATATAATAATTTAAAAATACAAGTGGTTATAATTTTTCATTAATGATCAATTCGTAAAATTAGACAAGAAAATGAGGGGTTGTTGACGAAAACTGCCAAAATTATGACTGTTCAAAATATGTGACGGCTTGCGGTACGCCCCTAATATTATAAGAGTCTATTCATCCATTAGCGAATGTTGTCAAGTTTTGTGGATAGCCAGGAAGATAAAAGGGTTAACAGATCTATTATTTTTGATTAAAATAGAAACAAACTAATTCTTATGAGTTACGACGAACAGGTGAACATGATAACAATCGATGGCAGTCAGAAATCAGGCTCCGGAACGATAGTAAGAGATGCCGTTCCTTTTTCAGTCTTAACAGGAGAGGAACTTTTTCTCACAAATATCAGGGCCAATCGCCCCAAGCCCGGCTTGAGAGCACAGCACCTGCGGGGGATTGAGGCATCCGCTCACATTTGCCAGGGTGAACTGGCGGAAGCGACAATCGGCTCGAAAGAAATCCGATTCAAGCCCGGAAAAGGGATTCGCGGCGGCACATTCAAGTGGGATATCGGAACAGCGGGTTCTACAGCCATGCTGGCTCTCAGCGTGATACCTTTAGCACTATTCGCCGATAAACCTTCCCGTTATGAGATCACGGGCGGACTTTTTCAGGACTTCGCTCCATCGATTTATCACGTCAAATACGTCTTGTTGAGGATTTTGGAAACAATGGGTATCAATGTCGATATCAAAATTATCCGGCCGGGTTATGTTCCCATGGGAAAGGGCCGGATCGAAGTGAAGGTCTTTCCCGTAAGCGAGATCATAAAACCGCTGATACGGGTTGACCGGGGAAAAACGGCCGGCATAAAAGGCATTGCTCTTTCTTCACTGCTCCAAGAGAGAAATGTATCCGACAGGATGGCAAAAGAATGTCAAAAACGATTAAAATCCAAGGGATATGTTCCAGATATTGAAATTCTTTACGATAATAAAAACAATCCGGTTTATACAGGGACATCAATTCAGGCAGGAGCGTCCCTGGCAATTTGGGCCGAAACAGATACCGGTTGCCTCATCGGATCTGACATGGCCGGTGCACCAGGGAGGCCCGCCGAATACATCGGGAAAAAAGTGGCCCATCACCTGATCGAAGTCCTTGAAACTGAAGCAACGGTTGATGAACACATTGCCGATCAGCTCATACCGTTCTGTGGGCTGGCCGACGGGTGGAGTTCATATATAATACCCAAAATGACAGACCATATTGAAACTCGACTGTGGCTGGTCGAAAAGATGCTCGGCGCGAAAACAGAAGTGAAGGGTAATAGACTCCGTGTTAAAGGAATAGGGTACCGACGGTACAAATAACCTGGAATGCAGTGTCGTCTTACACGCGGCAATTAAAAAGATTCTCCTTATGTAGCTATTTTTTATGATAAAAAAATTAGTTTAAGCTCAAAAATCGTGCCTAACTATTTAAAAATATAATATTTTAAATAGGTTATCGTGGTCAGGCCCCTATTTGCTTTCTTGATTAACTGTATAAGGAAAGGTGTTTTTTCGCTTGACCTGTCTTTTAATGGGCGACCTCATTCACTTCGTTAATGTTGACGATATGGAATCTCACAATATGTTATTCCTTTTTCAGGATTAACGCCATTTTTTGCCAAAAACATAGTTAATGAATTCATGGAAATGTTTATATTAGGTGTCGGGCCAAGGAAAATATGCTCTAAAGCAATGGGTTTGTCTTTTTCCTGTAATAGCTTGAATTCAACGTATGGCACCAGCATAGAAGTCCCTTCCCGGAATAATACCGGAGATGTCACATAATCAGTCAAAGCCGGCGAAACAATGCGCCACTCCTCTTCCTCTCGGAACGAGGGATGCTTTAAAATAGCTGCAATACGGAGAAGATCACTTTCTATTCTTTCGAAAATGTCATGATAGGCTTGAGGGGTGTGATTTTCGGACACATCCGTATTTTCACTATGCTCTTTTGCGAAGGCCTCAACGGCATCGACAACCTGTTTAATGAGCCGGCGTTGATCCGCTGAATTATAAATGCACTTGCCGATCTGAAATGATTGCTCATGAGCGCATTTCAATATGTAGCTCGGGTTAAAACCGAGGCTTACCCCGTTTCCCAACTTGCTATATCCCCGCCATTGACTGAGAAGGTTGCCGTTAGACCTAAATGAGGCGGCAAACAACATATGTCCGTTTGTTATTCGATGGGTTACCCACTCCAAAAACTGATTCAGCAAGTTTGGTTTTGCATGTCCGGCAGTAATTCTTTGCGTAATTTCTATTCGAATTAGATCAGCCGTATGTTTAAGCTCTGCCGAGTCATTCATGTATCTGATATCACTGGCCCAAAGCACTTGACTATCGACAATACCCACCAGCCCTGTAAAGGTCGTATAGTGATATAATGTCTCCTTCGGAATATCTGAATACAGGTTTTCGGTAATAGCTCTAATCATTTTTGATATCAAATTCTGAAATGTAATGCCGGTTTCCTTTCATATAGATTCTCTTTTTACCATCAATTGTCAGATCAACTCTTCCTTCTAAAACGGTACCGATTTGTGTGGCATGAGAATGCTCAGGAAATCAACATTTTTCTCGAACTCCATAAGAATTATCTGATGTGTATCAGATTGCGAAAGATTTGCCTTTGATGGTAGCGCTTCTATATCCGTAAATACAATTCCTTTGAATGAAAAAAATGCTTTGGCCTTCTTGCACCAGGGGCACCAGGCTGTGGTATACAACTCAACTTTTGGTTTTATCATCCATGGTTTTTTTTTGAACTGTATCCGTATCCAAAATTTAACACCATTATTGGCAACGTGCTTCAGGCAGGAGAGGCGTCCTGGCGCTACTTCATCTTTGACCTTAGCTTGATCTTTTCACCTGCAACCATGAAGTTGCCACTCCCAAGATGATGAATCGTCCGCGGGTTTTTCACTGTAGGGTCGATCCATGCCTTGATGACTTCAACAATAAATAAACAATACTTGGCCACCATCCTTGTGTCGGCGACCCGGCACTCGAGATTTGCAAAGCACTCCTCGATGAGAGGTGCGCCGACTCGCGCAGCAGGCTTGGGCGTGAGGCAAAACGTCTCAAACTTGTCTATGTTGGTACTACCTTTCGACAACGATTGACATAGACAGTCGTTGCTCCAAAAGCCTCAACGGGGTGTGTCATATCTGTCCGGGTATAAGTGCCTACTATCTTTCACTATTTTATATTGTTGTTCTCACCCCTAAAAAGTGCGATTTAGGGCATATTTAAGATATGATTTAAAGCTTACTTTTAGTGAATCTAAATAGTTAGCTTGATTCGGCTCTTATTTCTTTTTCTATTTTTTCCATCTCGCTCTTGTAGCATTCCGGACAATAACTGTGTGAAAAGTCGACGTCCCAATGATCCTTGAAATAGGCTTCCAAACGAAACCATGATTTTTTATCATCCCGCACTTTCTTGCAGATAGAACAAATAGGGATCATTCGTTGAAGCTCGGCAATTTCGCTAATATCCTCAATCACCAGCAGCACAAGCAGCCTTTTCTTGTAGTAAAATGGGGAAGCAGTAATAAGCGCATAGATTTCTATCTTATTGCCATCTCGTAGGATTTCCAGTTTTTTCCGGCGGCGCACAACCCGATTGCCTTGGAAGGCTTCAGCAACAGAATTTCGGATAACGCAATCCTTACAGAGCGGTGCTCGACCACATCCCTCCGGCACATCGGCAGCGTGCAGGCAGTTCAGTACTTCGCCGCCGCGACGTTTCAGGACGGCCGACCGCTGAAGCAACAATAATTCGGCAGCCGCCGCATTGTAGTCTTGAATCCTCACGTCGTTATCGACCACAAAGATGAACGAAGGTATTGCATCGAAAGCTGATCTGAGAATGTCTGTACCACCGCTGTTCTTCACATCCATATCATCCTCTCTTATGGAACAGAATGGACCTTAGATGAGCTGGACTCGGCCCCTTCATTGAAATATGAAATATAACTAAAACGCCGCATAGTACCCGGCTATGCGGCGTTTTTAATGCATAGTACATTATTTTGTATTTTTTTGCAAATTCTATAATATCATATTATTACATAGAATATGAGGGACGCGGCTTTAGCAGGCCCTATGCAAGCAATTGTTCTTTTCATTTCCCCTTACTATTATATGATGTAAGGCACCTGGAGCATCTATGCGGGCTTTACGTGGCATGAAAGGGCCCCATCATATACCAGATAACATAGATACTTATAATTTAAGGGGCGTTATATATTGAAGCACTAGTAGACTATACTTCCACTAGTAACGAAAAGAAAATTTATTATCGCGTCCCGGAAATCCCATGAATGAGAGTATTATGGAAATCCTTTATAGTGGGTGCCACACGAGTTGCTCCTTCATGATCTTGATACTCTGCCAACACAAAGTTCACCGGCGGCGGGAATAAGCTATATCAGTGGTTAATGCTGAAATATTTTTTGAAGGCAAAGCTTTCCAAAAATGCCTCAGTTTCCAGCCGTCCGAGTGAAACGACAGGTTCTGTGCCGGTTTAATAAACAGCTTTGAGATTAAACTTGTTATCTATTAAATCGTAGCAGAGTCGCAAGCTTTTTAAATATTTCTAAAATAACAGTCTCAGGTACTTTTTCACAGAATTCGGTATTTCTTATCTTCCAATCAAGGCTCTTAACTTGGTCAGATAAAATAGCACCTGTTACTTTTAATCCTGAAGGGATGATTACTTCAAAAGGATACCCTTTGATTTGATTGGTAACCGGGCAGAATAAGGCGAGACCAACTTTACCGTTATAGGAACTTGGCGACAGCACTATTGCGGGACGTCTCCCAGCTTGTTCTTGGCCAGCTTGCGGATGCATATCTATCCAAACCACATCGCCTCTATGCGGAATATAATTGCTCATAATTACCAGATTTCTTTTCCTACCGACGCTCCCGTGTCAAACTCGCCGTGAAGGTTACTTTCAGATACGCTTTCTAAAAGTTCATCGAGAGAATATTCTTTTTCACCAATTGGAGTAATAATAATCCGTTCTTTTTCGATTGATAAATCAACCAATTCGTCTTGTCTCAGGTTTGCATTCAATGCGAATGATTTGGGAATTCGTAATGCAAGGCTGTTGCCCCATTTTTTGATTTTAGTTTGCATATTGCGTCTCCATTTAAAAAATGACCAACAAAATGTATCTACAATGAAGATACATCGAATGCAATTAAATTGCAAGATCTATTTTAGGAGGAACAGAATCGTGGGACCCCCTCGTCCCTCTCCTGGAAATCGTCGCCTCTGAAACCGATCTTGACAATATCATGGTCCGGTTCAAGCAAATCGACGACCGCCCGTCCTATGGTGCCGGCTGCACCGATGATGATGATTTTTATTAAGTATTCTCAACTATTCAGTCATTTCTAACCCATGGCATCTTTAAGGATAATAATCATAATCAAGGGAAAGTTGAGGACGATACATTCCAACCGAACAGTCTTCACTCCGAAAGTGACGAATGCAGTCCCATATCACAGTTTAGGTGGGTTAATTCAACGACTTTTTGTTTAAAGTTTTCCCTAAGTTTAGCCGATAAAAACATATCACCGCTAAATTGAATAATGCCAGAGATGATGAGATAACATTATGATAGCGAACCTTCGCTCATTTGCACTTAAAACAACTTCCTATCTTCAAGCACTCCTAAAGTTCTTCCAGGCCGCGTTGCACTTGATGACACAGCAATATCGGTCTGCAAGTCTTCGATTCAAGATCGCTTTCTTTGTTGTTATTCTCATGACAAGTACCTCTTTTGCTCTCAGTATCGTAACGGTCCAGATAATGAACAATTATATACTGAATGAAATTATCAAAAGAGGGGAATCAGTGGGTAAGAGTATTGCTGCTTCGGCAGGATACAACCTTTTGTCGAAGGATCTCTTGGGCCTGGACAATCTTGTATTTAAGGCGAAGTCATCAAATAGCGACATGCTCTATGTAGCCATCGTCGATCTGAACATGAAGACGGTTGTCCATAGTGCGGCAGAAATGATCGGGGAGACCAAGCCAGTTGCCCAGGGTCAGCTTTTCAGAGAGACTGCTGACGGGACCACTGTAAAAGAATTGACAAATTCATCAGACAGTATTTTTGAAATATTGTGCCCTATAGTCTTTATGAAGAAGTCATTGGGTAGTGTGGTTATAGGCATGAACAAGTCCATCCTACTGGAAGCACAGCGAAAAATCAGCAGGATGATATTGATAGTCTTCGGAATCATTGTCGTTCTCGGAATGTTCGCGAGTTCGCTGCTGGCATCTTTCCTGATAAAGCCCATAAAGGAACTCTCAGCGGGTGTGGAAGAATTGAAGTATGGAACTGCAAAAAAGCCGCTCAGGATCTACTCTCAGGACGAGCTGGGGAAACTGACACGTAACTTTAATGAAATGTCAGCATTGATAGCCGATCAGCGGGGAAAACTCACCAAGTATGCTCGTGATCTTGAAGATGCCTACGTTTCCATGGTTAAGGTAGTGGCTGCAGCCATAGACGCGAGAGACTCCTATACTCATGGTCATTCCGCCCGGGTTGCTCAGCTATCTCTGCTCCTTGGAAAACAATTAGGCCTTCCCAAAGCGGATCTGAGAGATCTGGAGGTCGCATGTTTATTTCACGATGTAGGTAAGATAAAGACACCTGACTCAATTTTGCTCAAGCGGGGTAAACTCAGCGAGGCTGAATATAAGGAGATGATGCAACACGTGGAGTACGGAGCATCCATCCTTAGCTGGGCGCCATCTTTATCCAAGTATATCCCTTCCACCCGTCACCACCATGAGTGGCACAACGGCAAGGGCTATCCTGATGGGCTAGTTGGAGACAAAATTCCACTGTTTGCAGCAATAATAAGCATAGCGGATGCATTTGATGCTATGACCTCAGATCGGCCTTACAGGAAGGCCCTCTTTAAAGAGGAAGCGTTGCGCAGGATTGATCGTATGTCAGGAACACAGTTCCGTCCGGAACTGGTTGCGATCTTTCTTGAACTGATGGAAAAGAACCACGTCCAGGATGCGCCACTCTCTGTTGTGAGGTCCGCCTGATGACTAATCTTCGCATGTTAAAACTGCTTGTATTTATTAGTATGCTCTTACCCATGGTCATGTCCTGTGCGGAGATGAAAAGCTGGATTTCACCAAAAAGTTCTGTTCAGACGCCGGTTCCTGTCAAGAATTCTTCACAGACATCCAGTCAAACACCCGCCCAAACTGCCAACCCGGCCAAAAAGCATATGGAGGCAGGTGAGTACCAGAAGGCGATTGACGTATATAATGTCGAGGTCCAAAAGCACCCGCATGATCTATCTCTGGTGAGAGAGTATGTGAAGAGCATGGAAAATATAGCATCAGCCGCCGACAAGGCGTTAAATAAGAATGACTTTGCATCCGCTGGCAGGAACTACGATGTTCTGCTGAAAAACTACACGCACTTCAAGGGGTATGACAAGGCGCTCTCATTCAACAGCATCTATCTGAATGAAAAACTTAGTTACTGCAAGAAGGCTATTTTCAAACAGGGATTTCAGGAATACCGAAAAGGCAACCTCAGCGAGGCGATTGCACTGTGGCAGGATCTCCTTGTCATTGACCCTGAAAATACAGACATCAAAAAGGCGTTGAAGACAGCTACGTTGCAGCAGAAGAACCTACAGGAAAAGGAATAGGACTAAAAGCAATTACCGGCGATATTGAACTCCTGTAGCCATTCTCGAAATTCAATCAGTCTAAAGGGAAAACCTCTCTTCCCGCTTAACAGATTTTTCATAAAAGCAGGCCCCGGATCTATATGGTTACGTTTCCTTTTTGGTTTTCAGTTTTCCTTTAATAACGTCGTTCATATCTTGAGCGATGGAAACAGTTGGACATAAAAGCTCTTTCACCTTTTCTTGAAAGACTTTTTTATCCATTGGTGTATGGGTGCCATGGATAATTGCCAACTCAGGATAATTTTCCCGGATAATTTTTTTGTATTTCTTTATAAATGGGCAAAGTGCAGTCATGCAGTAAGAAAAGTGTAATGCATCGAGTGGATTTTCCCCAAAAAAGTAGACACGGTCAAGCGCAAAGTTTTACCTTCTGTTTTTCATATTCAGCCGGGCAAAGGTACCCCAGTGTTGAGTGCCTTCTCTGCCGATTGTAGAACACCTCGATATATTCAAAAATGGAATGCAAGGTGTCCTGATGACCTTCATAGCGTTCATGATAAACCAGCTCGGTTTTCATAATACCGAAAAACGACTCGGCGACGGCATTATCCCAGCAGTCCCCTTTGCGGGACATGCTCTGGATGAATTCATGTTTGCCGAGCTCTTTGCGAAAATCGTTGCATGCATACTGAACGCCACGATCCGAGTGAAAAACAAGTCCCTTGCCCGGACGACGTCTTCTGATCGCCCGTTTCAACGCCGTGACCACCATCTCATGACTCAACGAACTGCTCAGCGCCCAGCCAACCACCAGACGGGAGAAAAAATCGATAATCACCGTCAGATACAGCCAACCCTTACGGGTAGCCAAATACGTAATATCAGATACCCACACCCTGTCAGGAGCCTCTGTGGTGAAATTCCGCTCCAACAAATTCGGCGATACGGCAAAATTATGCTTGCTATCGGTCGTCACCCGGTATTTGCGGCGGATCTTGGAACGAAGGCCCGTTTCACGCATCCGCTTGGCCACACGATTTTTACCGACCTGACGGCCCCGATCTTGAAGCTCCTGGGTGATCTTCGGACTGCCATAGCGTCCTTTGCTGCCATCATAGATTTCGCGAATCTTAGCATCCAATCTTTGAGTATCAAGCGCTCGTCGACTTGACCTCTGCTGTCTCCATCGGTAATATCCACTGCGAGACGCCTCAAGGACTCGGCACATCTCCAAAACACTCCAAACCGTGCGGTGCTCGCTTATGAACCCGAATACCGATGCGGGTCCGGCGAGAAGAGGTGAGTAGCCCAGGGGAATCTCACCCATAGGCTCTCCAAGAACCGTACATGAACCTCTCGATTCATACGGCTCCTATTGTTCAACCGCTGGTTTTAAACCCAGTTGCCAGTGAAACAGTGCTTTGGGCTCTCGTTCCGACAGCCTGCGCAGCCATTTCAAGGCTTGATAGTGACTACCTTTGAAAC
>JAWOIY010000054.1:0-11377 GCA_046484425.1 Desulfobacterales bacterium
TATGTTTTTAAGATATTTGTTGATGAAAGGAAAATATTTTTGAAGAGGAAATCATGCGCTCCATTGCAGATATCTGTATTCTCGGGCGGAACCAAATATTCAGGATAATCGACCTTATAATGACTTAGTCTAAGGTACAGATATGTTGGAGGCATCCAAGGAATCTATGCTCGTTTTTCCCCTGTGATAACATATTGAAAGTCAGCTAATTTCAGAAAGCACCCACCCCCAGGATGTTGTGGTCGGTCATATTTTTAACAGAGTGTTATTTAATCGTAGAAAGCACATGATTCGCAATTCGTTTGATATGATTTGGAATACCATCAGGTAGTTTTAATTTATCAGGCGGTCAGACGTTTTGACTTTGGATAGCAATTGATACGGGAAAACAACAGGCTTCACCGCCGTCACCATCATTCACAGAGTGGCGAGCGCCAATACTAAAATCATTAAGCTACTGCATGCATACAGTTAATCAATTCTCTGACTTCAACAGTTGCTATGCCGGAATTGATATCGGACATGGCGTAGGGAATGACCAACTCGTTGTTATGAATTAGCGCACCACAGGAATAAACAACATTGGGAACATATCCCTCGCGCTCTTTCTCATGCGGGACAAGCAACGGCTCATCCAGGCGGGCGACGATTTTTGAGGGATTTTCGAGATCAAGCAACATGGCGCCGATGCAATATTGACGCATGGGCCCGACACCGTGGGTGAGCACGATCCAGCCTTCATTGGTCTCCAGGGGGGAACCGCAGTTGCCGATCTGGATGAATTCCCAAGGATGTTCAGGCTCCTGGATGATTTGGGACTTCTGCCAGAAATGGATATTGTCTGAGAACATGATATGATTGTTTTCACCGTCCTGACGCGAGAGCATGGCATAGCGGCCGTCAATTTTCCGCGGGAAAAGCGCCATGCCTTTGTTTTGTACTGCTTTACCGTTGAGCGTCAAAACGTTGAATGTGATAAAATCCTTTGTTTCAATCAACTGCGGTAAAATCGTAATACCGTTATAGGCTGTATAAGTCGCGTAATAGACGACCTCACCGTTCTCATCGAAAAATTGAACAAATCGGGCATCTTCAATACCCCTACTTTCATTTTTTGAAACGGGAAAGATCACCCGTTCGGAGATGCGGTGATCGGAATGGAAAACAACCTCATAATTGGAGTCCGCAAGCCAGCGTATGATCTTGAAGGTTCTATTTTGGCTTGCTTCAGAAAATAGCGGTTTTGCGCGAAGTATTCCAATTTTTTCTAATAAATCATTATAAGTAAAATCTTCCGGCAGCTGGTTAAGAATATGGGCGGTTATCTCATTGCTGGCCTCCATCTCATTCAGCTTGCACTGGAAAGGATTGCGTTTGTAAACAGGGTCTAATTGGAGATCCGGCGTTTCCACAAAATCACTGATCGGGTCGAAGAGAAACCTATTATGCCGGTCAAGGACGCCGCTACGAAAGACAATTGACGAAATATGGCCTTCGCCGGTTGCCCGCAGGCTCATGACAAAGCGCAAGCTGCCTTTTTTCAGATGGCTCTGATCAGGATGGGGAACGATAGAAGGGTTAAAAAGGGCAGCCGATTCAATAGAGTACTCCTTTGTAAAGTAAGCTCCGATGAGAGCCCTTTGAACATCGCTGAGCATTGCATCCCGTGGAAGATAATCCTTCACCTCATTCATGTGCCGCTCAAAAATGTGCCCGATGTCTTCGTGCCTTCCGGAAAAGTCAGCCATTATTTGAGTAATTAAATTTTTAGCCGCTGTTTCGGACAAGTTCATTATTCGCTGAATTATTTTAGATATGCGATACCTTTCCTCGGGAAGATGAAGACAGGTGATTACCCGTGATGTATCCCCTACAATTTTATTTGTTTTTCTTTCAACTTTCAGCCCTTGATGGTTTTTTGTTTGCATATCAATGTGTCCTTAATGCCGATTGAAATTATACACTCTGCATCGAAAGTCTGTTCATCAGGACAGATCTTCAAATACAGCCTATCCACAAGTCGATTTTCCAGTTTGCGATCATCTATAGCGGAGGCCGGGCAACTGAGAGGCAGAGCGCTACCAATTCATCAATAACGGCCGTGCCGGCGCACATGACCGTATCTGCGCCCCCCCAATATATTTTTACCGTACCGTCGTCCTCCGGAACAGCACCGCAGGTGAAAACAACATTGGGCACATAGCCGTTTACTTCCCAAGGATCCTCAGGCTGCAATATCCACTGATCGGAAACGCCGATGATGTTGGCCGGGTCATATAGGTCATGCAGGGCCGCGCCGAGTCGATAGACCGTTCCGGACATCGTCTTAAAAACGCCATGGTAAATATGAAGCCAGCCCTTGTCGGTTTTGAAGGGCGGTGAGCCGGGCCCGATTTTCATTTCATCCCAGTGATAGGCCACCGGCTTCATAATCACCCGGGAATCGCCCCAGTGCACGAGGTCGGGAGAATAGGAAATCCAGATCGACCAGGGCGATATTTCGGAATGTGGCCGGTCCAAACGCACATACCGATCGCCGAACTTTTCAGGGAAAATGACCACGTTGCGGAGGTCGGCCTGGGTGATCAGCGCAATACGTTCCACTTTTTCAAAATCCCTGGTGCGCGCTAGGGCAATCCGCACGCCGTGACGGGAATAGGCGCTATAGGTCAGCAGGTACTCGTTTTCTATCAGGGAAATCCTCATGTCTTCGACTCCGAACGCTTCATATTCTGTAAAAATATTGTCCGTTGAAGGTATAAGAAAGGGTTTGGGATGAACCGAAAATGAAAAACCATCCTCGCTGTCGGCCCTGCCGATGATGGAGCGCCCATTTAGCAGATGCGACCTGAAAAGCATAATGTAACGATCGTTATGTTTGACGATGCCCGCATTGTGAACTGTAGCTACCGGATACGGCACATCCTTACTTGTCAGTATGGGGTTTTTTTTAAAACGTGTTATTATTGGATTATGAGTTTTCATTGTGGTCTGTCCTATAAAATTATTTTAAAATATTAGGCCACCTGTACCGGCTATCTGCTTTAAGATTTTTCGAGGCCATTCTTCAGTCTTTTAGCGTCAAGAATCATTTCATAGACTTGTACATATTCATCGATCATGCGGTCGACTGTGAAATGCCGTTCAACATGGCGACGACAGTATGCGCGGTCAATCTCTTTAATACGTGCAACAGTCTCTATGGCCTCGTCCACGTTGTTGACCAAAAAACCACTTTTGCCGTTTTCGATAAGTTCAGGCATGCTGCCCCTATCAAAGGCGATCACAGGTGTACCGCAGGCCATGGATTCGATAACGGACAGACCGAAAGGCTCATCAAACTGTATTGGGTGCAATAGCGCACAGGCTTTGCCGAGCAGCCGGTTGCGCTCAACGGGTCCGACGCTACCGGCATAAATCACCTTGTTGTTGTCTATGTGAGGGGCGACATATTGGTCATAGTAAGCCTGGTCCTGGATAATACCCGCCAATATCAGCTTTTTATTGCAGGCCCTGGCGATTTCAATAGCTTGTCGGGCACCCTTGTCATTGTGAATGCGCCCGAAAAAAAGCAGGGTGTCATCCAGCTGGGACTGGAAATCAAATTGCTTGATATCAATGCCGTGATGGATGGTTTTGATATAATCAAGATCCGGCGATCGGTCGGCATCGCTGATGGAAACATAGAACGCTTTGCCGTTGTATTTCTTGTAAACGGGTAGAATTCCGGGCGATGAAAACCCGTGAATGGTGGTCACTACCGGGGTGGTGGTCAGGCCGGTATAAGTCAGTGGCAGGAAATCAAACTGGTTATGGATCATGTCATACACATCGGCATGCTCAAAGAGTTCTGAAATGTGAAGGCACTCCCAGACTTTTGGTATGAGTGAGCGGTCTTCTTCATAGCCCCGCGGGCAAACGGCATTCAGTGTGCCGCTGGTTTGCGAATCCGAAGTCGCAAACAAGGTGACATCATGACCGCGCGCTACCAGCCCTTCGGTCAAGAGTGACGCCACGCTTTCCCAGGGGCCATAATGGCGTGGCGGCGTTCGCCAGGCAATGGGTGAGAGCATCGCGATATGCATGGCTGATCCTTTACCTAATCGGCTTTCGGGGACGATGATTGTTTAAGAACCTCGTCGGCATAAAGCTTTTGCAATGTCATCAGCGAAAGCAGCCAGACAAGGGACGATTCGGCGCCTTGATTCTGGTTGATGCCGTCCGCCATCAACCCATCTCGGCAACCGCCGGTCTTGGGATCATAGAGCGGCATATTCAGATCATTGTGTCCGAGAAACCAATTAAAGCACATGACCGCATTCTCAAACCATGTATGGTCCCGGGTAACATTAAAAGCTTCGACACAGGCTTCAATCATGGCATTGGCTTCGACGGGCTGCTGGTCGAAACGGGCTCTGGGTCCGCCTTTTTCATACCATCCGTTGCTGCCGATGGGCACAAAGTGATTGTCTTCGGTTTGGATGGCAAGCAGCCACTTGAGGGAGTTGAGTCCCATATCGATCATGTCGTTGCGTTGCATCCGGTGGCCGGACAGCAGCAGGGCATGGGGCAGTTTGCCGTTAGAATAGTTTAGAGCGTTCTCAAGCCAGGGCCAATCGTCTGTTCCATTGTTTTTAAACTGATTGAAAAGCCTGTCGGCAAGAATTCCCCGGATCCTGCGCACATCACTGTCGCCGGAAAATTTATGCAGGTAAGCATGCATGCCCACCAGACAAAAAGCGAAGGCGCGGGGCGAATAAAAATTCTCGGCAGCTCTCAGTGCCTTTTTGAAAAGGGTTATGCTCATTGCGAGATGCCCGGGATCGCCAAGAAAAGCCACTGATGTACCAAGGCACAAGATCGCTCTGCCATGCGCATCCTCGGATCCGATCTCCTCCATCCACTGCCGCGAATACGTCATAAAATTGCGAAAGCGCCCATTTTTTTCATTATAGGCATACAGAAGAAATCCGAGATAACGACCGCTGAGAAAATCAAGTCCAAAGCCGTTTGTTGGCAGATATTTTTGACCCATGGCGGCAACCAATAGCGCTCTGGCATTATCATCGGTGCAGTAGCCATGGGTGCGATCGGGGATGGTATAGTTCGCATGTTGCAAGATGCCGGTATCATCAGTAAAGGCTTTCAGGTGATCGAGCTTGATCTCCGGGAGCTCGAAATTCGTGATGGCCTTGATGTTTTCAACATAGGAATGCCGGGGACGGGGGTTCCGGGCGCGGTTTTTCCGCACTTCACTGAAAACCTGGAGGTATTTTCGGGATACCTCCTTCCAAACCGCTTCACGACTGAATGTATAGGCTTTTTTGCGCATGGCGTGCCGTTCGACATCGTTGTCCAAAAGTCCGATAATTTGATCCGCTATGGCATCCGGATTGCGGAAGGGTACAATCCGGCCCCGGCCTTCGGCAAGCATCTCGGTGGCATACCAGTACGGTGTCGAAATAACGGCTTTACCTGTGCCCATGGCATAGGCAAGGGTCCCGGAGGTAATCTGAGCTTCTTCAAGATAAGGGGTTATGTAAATATCTGCGATGCCGAGAAACTCACACAACTCTTTTAACGCAACAAAACGATTTTGAAAAATGACATGCTCGCTGATATCGAGTTTGCGCACAAGTTGCTGTAGCATGATACGGTATGCATCCCCATGCAACTTTAGAATATGCGGGTGGGTTGCGCCCAGGATAATATAGACCACATCAGGGTGTTTTTTTATGACCGCCGGAAGCGCTTGCAATACATTTTCAATGCCCTTGTTTGGGGAAAGCAAGCCGAAAGTGAGCAGTACCTTTTTGCCTTCCACACCGAACTTGTCTTTGTAGAAGCTTGAATCAATAAACGGCGTATCCGGAATGCCGTGATGGATAAAGGCAATTTTCTCCTCGGGCACGGAATAGATATCTTTGAGGAAATCAGAGGCCTTACGGCTCATTACCACCAGTTTATCGGACAGATCGGATAGCGTGTACATGACGGCACGATATTCCGGCGTGGGGTCCTTCAAAATCGTGTGTAACGTAGTCACCACGGGCATGCGCAGGTCACCCAATAGTTTCAGCAGATGGCTGCCGGCTGGACCGCCAAAAATACCGTATTCATGCTGTAAGCAGACAATATCCGTCTGATTGATATTGAGAAATTGAGATGCGACACTATAATCGGTCAACTTGTTCTGATTGATCTCAAAGCGCACTTTTTCCGGATATGGATATCCCTCAGGTTTGTCATTCATGGCGGTCGCCCAGCAGTAAATATCGGGGGCTTCCGCTGATAAGGCTTCAACCAGACCCGCGGTGAAGGTTGCGATACCGCACTGGCGGGGCAGATAGTTGCCAATTACGGCAACCGAGTCGATTCCCTCATAATATTTAATAACAGATGCCATTATATCTACCTTTTTGATTTTGATTCCTAACCCATGCAGTATAGATAAGATTTCAAACGGTTAGCGAATTGTGAAGGTATAAATTCAAACCAAACAAAAAGACATCCCCTCAATATTAAAAGGAATGCCCTTTTTACTTATAACATAAGGTTAAACCACAGTGACATTTGTTGCAGAAGGACCTTTTGGACCCTACTCTATATCAAAGCTTACTCGGTCGCCTTCATCAAGAGTTTTACCGGCTGAATTGATTCCTGAATGATGAACAAACACATCCGGACCATCTTCTTGCTCGATGAAGCCAAAGCCTTTGTCGGGATTAAACCATTTTACAGTTCCATTAGCCATAGTGACACACTCCTTTCTAAAAAATTCTCATAGTTCCAAACTGCAGGTTGCCACTTTGACAAATGGATTTTTCCTTCAGAACGAAACCGTCTCGCTAATTAAAGACGGGACTTTATTGATTGTTTAGATAATAAGATATTGTTGAAAAAAGTCAAGCTGATTATAAGGTCGTTCTTTTGAAGGAGAATCCTGGATATAATGATCCTACCCCAAGGGCTCTCTCAGTAGCTTCTTCTTTTGTTTTGCAGTCAATACATTGGGTTGTAACAGGTCTCGCTTTGAGACGAGCAACGGAAATATCTTCATCGCACTTTTCACAAACTCCAAAAGTATTATCTTCAATACGGTCAAGAGCCATTTTAATTTTCTTGATAAGTTTGCTTTCTCTATCCCTTATTAGAAGCATAAAATCCCGGCCTGATTCAAAAGAA
Source organism: Desulfobacterales bacterium (assembly GCA_046484425.1). GTDB lineage: Bacteria > Desulfobacterota > Desulfobacteria > Desulfobacterales > UBA11574 > UBA11574. The sequence continues at coordinate 7,186 of JAWOIY010000054.1, forward strand.
GCACGGTCTGTTGGATCTGCGAAGTTTTCTTTCGGAGCAACCATGTCTGAAACAGTATCATTTGCATGGTCCAAAAGTTCTTCCAGACTTTTGGCAAGAAGTTCCCTAAAATATTCAATATCTTTCTCTTTCATAATTAATCACTGCACTTTTTATTGTCGGTTATTTTATGAGACGGTTATCTTTAAAAAAATCGAGAACCCTGATACAATGAAAAACCCATTAAGACAATACTTTATTTTATAGCATAAAATACGAAAATAAAATGAGCAATTGAAAGATATAACTTGTGAGATCAGGGGCTTACTTTAAATTTCTTTGTGGGGCAAGGATATACAATATGTAGGATTTTTTTGAATCGCTGTTGTTGCAGACTTCGTGCCTGAACCTTCAATTCCCGAAAATTCATGGTTTCTAACCGAAATAAACAAGGGATAACTTACCATCATCACAGGTTCAAGCATCTCGATTTCCAGTAATTATATCCTATTTCTTGCAAAATCGCAAAAAAAGGCAAATCTCCGAAAAAGAATTTGCCTTTATTGAAAACGATATCACAATGTTTTAAGGTCTCAAAAACCCGTCTTATATTGCAGTAGTCGCCACAACTTTAGTTTGGTGATACGGCATTCTGGTATCACAGAAAAATCAACTACTTGATACTTGTTTGTCATTGCAGATATCTTCAGCCGGGTTCATTTAATTTTGGCCGCAGTCTTCAGATTATCGATACTGATGAATACGTATCGTAAGATGGAATTTTCTGAGACAGTAGGAGTTGCGATTGGTTTATGTAATCATGGACTTTTAAAGGCTGCCATAAAACAATTGATGAAAGGCAGTAATCGTGTATTCAGCTACCTTAAAGGTTTGGTTCCGACATCAAAACCGTAAAAGATTATGATACCCCTATTCCTGATTTTATAGTTGACCATCTTGGTTTTATAGTCGTATCTTACTTATATAGCATGTATCCAACGTTTCGGAATGATGATTCCAAATCCCAAGTTTTATAAAAGGGGGATTAAAATGAACATTTTCATTGGCAATTTGTCGTACAATGTCACCGAAGCTGATTTGCGCCAGGCTTTTGAGGCCTTTGGGCAGGTCGCGTCCGCAACTATTATCAAGGATGAACAAAGTGGTCAATCAAAAGGCTTTGGATTCGTGGAAATGTCCGTTCAAGCTGAGGCTCAGTCTGCAATCGAAATTTTAAATGGAAAGGCCTTGAAAGGGAGAACGATTACCGTCAATGAGGCTCGCCCTCACTCTGACAACCGTAGAGTTAGAGATAGAGATAGAGGAGGAAAGGGAGATAGGCGCGGCAGAGGGCGTTACTAACAAGGTAATCAGGCTAGAACTTGTCAAAACCTGCGATCGCTTGCCAGTACATGGAAATTTACATGATGTCAATATGTTAAGATATGATTAAGTGATCGCAACATTATCAGGCATCAGTCCGGATGTCAAATTTATCCCGAATCTAAAAAAAATAAACCCTACCAAATCAAGGTTAGGTCATCAAACCTTGAAGAATTAGCCAGGTTAAATACCATCCATACATTTTGGCCAGCGCTGGCCAATCCCAAGTTGACCCTCCTAAAAGCGTATCTTATGAGCGACAAGGAAAGGTTTCCGTACGTACGGAAATTCTTGTCGGGGCATAAAGTTGGATAATGTCTTTGACACAAGAACAGGATGAAACTATTCTCCAGCAATCCTTCTATCTGTACATCCATTATAATCCACACTATCACCCTAAAGAAAACAACCGGCGTGTTTCATTAAAGGGTAAATCTCAAAATAAAATCGTAGTTTTTAGTAATAGTATAAGAATGTTATATGTCATTTTCTCAGTATGACCTGTCAACCGCGAACTGGATTTTCATTTGGATTTGATGCTGTCCATACGTTTGGACAGTGTTGTTGAAGTGGTCAAGGTTGTTAGGTATAATAATAATCGAGTTTCCGTAGACAGAAAATTTCAACGATGGGGACCGTGCTTTCCTTACCATAAACCCAAAATATTTACGAATTAGAAAAATCGTATGATTTACAATCGGTTATTCTTTACATGAAACGATTAAATTGTTAGGCTGAGTGCTAAAACGAACCGAAAAAAAAGAAAGGGACTCTATTATGAAAAAGCTCCTGAACTACTTTATAAAAGGTCTGCTGATCTTCGCGCCGACGGCATTGACCGTTTTCGTTGTTGTGTGGACATTCACCAGTCTTGACAAAACCTTCGGCACACTTCTTAGGATAAAGACTCCCGGATTAGGTCTGCTGTCAACGCTCGCGCTAATAGTTGCGACTGGATATCTTGCATCAAACTTTTTGGGGAAAAAGCTCTTCGGATTAGTAGAGAAAGTCTTTACGCGCGTGCCGCTGGTAAAACTACTTTATTCGGCGGTAAAGGACATGATTGAAGCCTTCGCCGGCGAGAAAAAAACTTTTGATAAACCCGTGGTCGCCTCCCTTTCACCGAACAGTTCGGCTAAAGCGCTCGGCTTTATAACAAGAGACAGCCTGGCAAATTTGGGGCTCGAAGATTATGTCGCGGTGTATATGCCGCAATCTTATAATTTCGCAGGGAACGTTTTGCTGTTCCCGAAAGATGCCGTCAAGCCTCTGAAAATGGGAAGCTCGGAGGCGATGGCGTTTATTGTCTCCGGCGGACTTTCCGGCGACTAATCCTGATGTGATTGCTTCGACATCATCGATATTTGCCGGGGATGGCAAGGTAGGTCGCCAAACCTTGAAACATTTGGGCGCTGGCAGGTTAAAAAAAAATGCACAATCTCACTACCACAATCCCAAATATAAATTCATAATAAAATTATCCACAACACAATCCAACAATAACCCAAACCCTAATACCATGACTAAGATGTTTTACTCTAAACCCTTATTGGTTAAGGGCTTACAGAAATCATCAGATTTGGTAAAGAATGGTTTTTTTGATATATTATACAATCGCCCAATTACTTCTCAAACCACTTCTTTTATAATCTAAATATACCCTCTCAGACCGCCCAGAAGCGCCGCATACGGGCGTTCTCCACTCTATCCATATCCAAGCATGCTCCAGACAGTTCCCAACCAACAAAATCATTTAATCGCTTCAAACGACCACGATGCTATGATGGTCGTCTTGTTTTAACACCTGCCGAAAATATTATTATCCACCCTTCTGCCTGATATCTTCTCCGCCCGCGCCAGTCCGTCATTCCTTCCATCGTTGTCATAATCAAATTTCCCCGGAAAAATATCGCCTTTGGCACCCTGTAGGTGATGAAGACGGATAATTCGTCCCGACGAATATAGCCCCCACCCCCCTCCGCTTTTTCCAGAAGCCCGTTTTAAAAAAAATGAAAGGAGGTGTCATAGAATGAGCGATTACAAGTTTGTGGATGAGACCTTTGAAGAATCGTTGCTTATAGAGGACGATATCAAGGAAGCAGAAAATCCGTGTGATGGATGCGCAATCATCATGGGTGATGATCCATGCACTGTGTGTCCCTATCAGACCGCAGAAGTGGCGGCTGCCATTGAACGCCGTCATAATCGGTAATTTTCATTTTGTTTAAACATTAGAGATATATTCAAATTTACAAAAGGGCTGTCGAGTTTATCGGCAGCCCTTTTTGCGTTTTGAAAGGAGGTGAAATCAACAATGGCATACACGCCGGAACTTTCAATGAAATCATCTTGCACGTTGAGAAGGATTTCCTGGGCGCTCGGCCTGCCCATGACAAAAGCCATGGAAAAGGTTTTCGAATATCTGCCCGAGGTCTTGGACAGAGAAAAGGTTTGTCAGAAGTGCCGGGACAAATCCAAGTGCCGGGAATGTCCATTCTCAAACCATAACTCAAAGGAGGTGAACCTATGACAAAATCGGCAGAGTTCTGCCAGCTTGTTGCCAGAGCCATTACCCACACCACCTGGAATATTCCCCGCATCCGGGATGGTGATAAGTGGCGGAACATCCATAACCCGCACCTGGTTGAAAATCCCAACCGGATCAACGGTTATGACCATTTTGAGGATGCCATTTTTCGTATTGAACGGTTTCTGAACCGGAAAGGATGGCTGACACAAATCACGGACCAGAAGGAGCAGTGCCACGAACATCTGTATTACCAGCAGTATCGTTTGAAGTGCTGGAAGTAAGTTCATCAACATTTTAATC
>JAWOIY010000060.1:0-14137 GCA_046484425.1 Desulfobacterales bacterium
CGCTCCAAGTGTGCTTAAATTTTTTCTGAAAGAACTCGTAGATAACGGCTCGTAATGAAAAAACTGGTTTTAGCTTCTGAAAATGGTTTTGATTTTAAGGCCATATAATCGCATTCAAGCCAATCCGGAATGGTTTTTTCATAACGAGCCGTAATCCACTCAAACAGCTTCCAGTAAAAATTTAAGCACACTTGAAGCTTCCCAAAAACGGATTTGTTTCAAAAATCTAAACAGATACAAAACTTTTAATATTGCTTGAAAATTATTATTACCTTACGAATTGTTCGCGGATGAGAACGGTTCGGAATATCCAATTTCAAACACAATGCTGCGATAAGTACTCAACAGCAGTTCCGTGATGCCTGTTTCGGATTTCTCTTTTAGAACATCTTTAATAAACAATTCGGCGTCTTTAGCATTCAGCGATCGTATTATTTTTTTAATTGCCGGTATTGATTGAGGATTCATGCTTAGTTTGTTTATCCCCAATCCCAAAAGGATCGGAATGTTTACAGGATCACCTGCCATTTCACCGCACATGCAGACCTCGACACCGCTGTTTTTTCCGATATCGGCGACATGTTTGATCATTCGGATAATAGCCGGATTAAGCGGTTGATAGAGATGGGCCACCTGTCTGTTGACCCTGTCAACGGCCAGAGTGTATTGGATAAGATCGTTGGTTCCAATACTGAAAAAATCAACATCCTTTGCCATCACATCTGCCATAATTGCAGCCGAAGGCACTTCTATCATTATTCCAACCCGGACAGAATCATTAAAAGCGATACCTTCTTTATATAGAGAATCGGCCGCAGTGTTTAAAATCTTTTTTGCCGCAAGGATTTCTTCGTGACAGGATATCATGGGCAGCAGAATTCTGACTGGGCCGAATGCGGAGGCCCTTAATATGGCTCTGAGCTGGGTCTTGAAAATCTCCGGTTGTTTCAGGCAGTACCGTATCCCCCGAAGTCCTAAATCCGGATTCTTTTCATCCGAATTTGAAGCATAAGAAACCGCTTTATCACCGCTGATATCTAACGTACGAATGGTTACGGTTCCAGGTGCCATTACTTCGACGACATCCTTATAATCTTCGAAAAGGTCATGCTCATCCGGGAAATCGAGCCGGCTTAAGTATTGAAATTCCGTTCGGTAAAGCCCGATCCCATCGCCGCCATAGTTTATTACGGAAGCAACTTCCTCCGGAAGTTCGATATTGCCCAGAACTTCCAGTTTAACACCGTCGGTTGTTTCAGCCGGCAGATGACTGCTTCGGGTAATTACAGCTTTATAATTTTCGTAATTGGATTTTCGTTCTTCAAACTCAATAAGGGTTGTGTCATCGGGATGAATGATAACGATACCCGAAGTTCCATCGACAATGATAATATCATCGTTTTTTATGAGATGCGTCGCATTTTCAAGGCCCAAAACAGCCGGGATTTCGAGGGTTCGGGCTATGATTCCTGTGTGTGATGTTTTTCCGCCGATATCGGTGATAAGCCCTTTTATTTTTTCCAGCTGTATCTGGCTTGTTTCTGCAGGAGAAAGGTCTACAGCAACAAGTATGACACGTTTTTCAATAGCAGAAATATCGAGCGGTTTCGCCCCAACCAAGTTTTGCATAATGCTTTGGGATACATGAACAATATCGGCCACTCTGCCCTTCAAATACGGATCAGTCATGTTCCGAAACATACGTTTTACATTCGATACGACTTCTTTGAGTGCCCATTCGGCGTTTACCCGTTCTTTTTCAATGGTTTCAATTGTTTTACCATAGAGCATCTTGTCTTTATACAGAACCTTGTGGGTTTCAAGGATGTGGATATGCTGTCGCAATTCTTCGGGCGTTGATTCAATGATTTTTTGAAGCTTGTCTTTAGCACGTTTCACGGCAGACTGGAATCGTTTGATCTCATTTTGTAAATTGTCTTTACTAATGAAGTACTTATCAACAACATCAACACCCTCCTTGCCGACCAGGTATGCCTTGCCAATGCAGATACCCGGAGAGACATTGATGCCGTGCAGGTGCATTTCATTTTTGTCAGTGCTTAACATGTCCGGTTATTCTCCGAAACCGCTTTCAATCATCTGGGCCAACTTGTTTAAAATTCCAAGATCAGATTGATCATCAATGGTTAACGTAATCTTTGTTCCTTTTGGGCAGGCCAGCGTAAGAATATCGATAATGCTGGAAGCATCCGCTCTTTCTCCGTCTTTGATAATCCACACATTTGATTTTACGTTTTGAACCAGCTTTGCTATTTTAGATGCAGATCTGGCATGAAGACCAAGGTCGTTTACGATGGTAACATGCCTCGAAAGTTCATTTGACGAGTTATTCATCTACCTGCCTGATGAACTGAAAAAATGGTGTAAGTGAGCCAAATCCTGTCCCGGTAAGCATGGGTATACGGTTTTGCCATGGATGTGCTCTTTGATTTACCTGTAAAATGATTCAGCGCACGAAGAAGCAAGGTCCGGGCTAGGGTTAAGGAGTTGCTTTTTCAATCGATTTAGGTAAAAATTAAAATAATTCAAAGACGTTAGTCATGTTAGCGACGTCACGTTTTTATTGTATAGGAGTATTTTGTCACAAAATGTACAATTTTTGTGAACAGAGAATTCATTTTTTTAAAAAATCACGTTAATATGAATAAAAATTTTTAGCAACCCCCATGATATTTGTCAATCCGTAATCATTGACAAAGTGCTCAATAGCTGTTAGGGCTTATTTTAATGATGACCTACAATAGCTTGAAATTTCATGAAATACTTCTTATGCTCTTTGAGAGTTAATTTTCTTGAGGAGGTGACCCATGGCGGATAAGATATTGATTTTTGGTAAGGACACCTGACCCTATACCCTTCAGGCTCGTGAAGCTTATTCCAAAAAAAGTGCGGAAGTAAAATACGTTAATGTTAAGGCGGATGCCGAGAATATGAAGGCCATGCTGGAATACTCCGATGGTATACGAAAGATTCCGGTTATTGTTGAGCAGAACAATGTTATCATCGGGTTTAACGGCGGAACTTGACGGGTCTGAATTTGTCGGCTGTATGTCGCACTATATTTTGAAATTTGTTACCCTTATTTTGGATGCCCGAATATCACTGGTTAAGGGGCATGATTTCGTTTTAATTATTGAAATGGGTGATTAAAATTGGAAAAACAGTTTATTGTTGATGATTTAAATCTATATGAGTCATGGCGGCTCTTCAAGATTATGGGAGAGTTTGTGGAAGGCATCGATGCGCTTCATGAAATATGGCCTGCGGTGAGTTTTTTCGGTTCGGCAAGAATTAAACCCTCGGATTCGATTTATAAAAAAGCTGAAAAACTGGCCCAGCTTTTTGTGAAGAACAAATTTGCAGTAATCACTGGTGGCGGCGGAGGCATTATGGAAGCGGCCAACAAAGGTGCAGCAGAAGCCGGCGGCACTTCCGTCGGGTTAAATATTATTCTTCCGCATGAGCAGAAGCCGAATCGTTTTTCCAATGTTAAAATCGACTTCAAATACTTTTTTATTCGAAAGGTCATGTTTATCAAATATGCGATGGCGTACATTATTTTCCCCGGTGGTTTCGGCACCCTGGATGAACTGTTTGAGGCGGTCACCCTGGTTCAGACTCGTCGCATAAAGCCTTTCCCATTAATTTTGGTGGAATCAGACTACTGGGCAGGACTGATTGATTGGATCAAAGAAAAATTGCTCGCCGAAAAACGAATATCTCCGGAGGATCTTGAAATTCTGCAGGTTATGGATGAGCCCGAAGAAATTGTCAGGGCCGTGCAAAAAGTAATTATATTGTAAGGGTGTTTTCAGGTCGCTAAAGTGCCACGATGTATCAATATCAATTTCTTTTTCCCAAATGCGGATAAACCGAACCAGTATATATTATACTTGATTAATAAGCATATTTGGACTTGATTAATGAAGTTAATGAGGTATGATCACTTTCAGTAAAATGAATGCCAGTCATAAAAGAGATTTTCGAATCTCTTTTTTAAGTTAACATCATTCTGAAATTCAGATATTAAAAAACCTGAAATGAAAAACCAAAGGGTAAAAAGGTAAAGACTGTTGACGGTATCAAAAGAACTTCAAGAACAGGACATCTTGCTGGAACTCGATGATGTCCATATGTTTTTCGGAAAAGTATGCGCTCTGGCCGGTGTAAGTTTGAAAGTTAGAAAAGGCGAGATCCATTCGGTAATCGGTCCCAACGGTGCCGGCAAGACGGCCATGATGAACATTATTAACGGACTTTATTCCCCGCAAAAGGGGAATATTTTTTATAAACAAAAAAAGATCAACGCGCTCAAGCCGTTTCAAAGGGCCCAGCTCGGCATTTCCAGAACATTCCAAAAAGTCGAGGTTTTCGGTGGAATGACGGTATTGGACAACATCCGTCTGGGCCGTCATATCCATATGAAATCGGGTGTTACGAGCGGTTCGATTTATATGGGCAAAACCGCCCGTGAGGAAATCAGGCACAGGCGTTTTATTGAAGAACAAATCATCGATCTTTTGGAAATTGAACACATCCGCCACAGGCCCGTGGGCATGTTGCCATACGGTCTGCAAAAGCGGGTGGAACTCGGCAGAGCACTGGCCTTGGAACCTGAGCTGTTAATCCTGGACGAACCGCTGGCCGGGCTTAATCTTGAAGAAGTCGAAGACATGGCGCGGTTTGTTTTGGATGTTAATGAAGACGAACGGTGGAGAATTACCTGTATTCTGGTGGAACATGACATGGGTGTTGTTATGGATCTATCCGATCGTGTTTTTGTGCTCAATTTCGGCAACATGATCATTGACGGGTCTCCAGATGAAGTCCAGAATCATCCTGAAGTGATTAAGGCATACCTGGGTGAAGAGGATTTGTATGCAACACGAAGATAAAACGGTACAAAAGAAAAACCTTTACGGCATTGAAATTACAAAAGATCTGACAATTCCAAAGCTTTTTTATGAAAAAGCGGAAAAATACGGCGAAGGCCGAATTGCCATGCGGGAGAAGGAATTCGGCATCTGGCGTCCCATTACCTGGAAGGATTATTTTGAAAATGTCAAATACATAACACTGGGACTTATTCGTCTGGGCCTTGAAGAAGGGGATAAGGTTGCCATGATCGGCGACAATCGTCCTGAAGGTCTGTGGGCGGAAATGGCGACGTTATGCGCAAGGGGTGTGGGAGTTTGGCTGTTCCAGGACTGCCTGATTGATGAGGTCAAGTATATCATCGAGCACTCGGATACTAAATTTTTATTTGGAGAAGGGCAGGAGGAAGTCGACAAAGCCCTATCTATCTTTGATCAATGCCCCAAACTGGAAAAGATCATCTGGGACGATCCAAAGGGAATGCGAAATTATGATCAAGACTGCCTGATAAGCCTCAAGGAGGTTCAGGAGCTGGGCCGAGAACTTGAGCGACAACAGCCGACGCTGTTCGAGGAGACGATCAAAAAAGGCCGCGGAGATGAAGTGGCTCTGCTGTTCTATACGTCCGGGACAACCTCGCTTCCCAAGGGTGCGCTGCTGTCCCACAATAACATGTTGACCATGGGGCAACATCTTATGACCGTGGATCCTTGCCAACCAACGGATGATTATGCCTCTTACTTGCCCTTTGCATGGATCGGAGAGCAGATGATGTCGATATCCTGTGGTCTCCAGGTGGGATACACCATCAACTTCCCGGAGGAACCCGATACCGCACAGGAAAATATCAGAGAGATCGGTCCCCATGTGATGTTTGCTCCTCCGCGAATGTACGAACAGATGACCCGAATGGTCCAGGTTAAGTACCTGGATGCCCCGTGGATCAAACGGAAGTGCTTCGAGCTTTCCACCAAAATCGGGTATCATGTTGCAGACCTTAAGTTTCAAAAAAAATCAGCGCCCTGGTACTTGACGTTTTTCAACTGGCTGGCAAATATTGCGGTCCAAAAGAAAATCAAAGACCATCTTGGGCTTTCTCGAGTACGGAATGCATATACCGGAGGGGCGGCCATGGGGCCGGACCACTTCCGTTTTTTTCATGCACTGGGGGTAAACCTCAAGCAGATTTACGGCCAGACCGAGGTTGCCGGCATTTCAGTGGTCCATCGCAGCGGAGATATAAAATTCGATACAGTGGGGCATCCGATCCCGGAAACAGAGATAAAAATTACCGAAGATGGAGAAATTCTCACCCGAAGCCCTTCGGTATTTTTGGGATACTATAAAAACCCGGAAGCAACCGAAGGAACCTTAAAAGACGGCTGGCTTCATTCAGGAGACAAGGGATTTATCGATGATGACGGCCACCTGGTGGTTTTTGATCGAACCAAAGATGTTTTTACCCTCAGGGACGGGAAACCTTTTTCTCCACAGTACCTTGAAACCCGTCTGAAATTCAGCCCCTATGTAAGGGACTCCTGGGTCATCGGAGACCAGCGGGAATATATTACGGCTGTTATTTGCATTGATTACGCCGTTACAGGAAAATGGGCGGATGAAAAAAAGATCAATTATACGAGCTATCAGGAACTTTCCCAGATGCTTGAAGTCTATGATCTGGTGGAAAAACAAATCATAATGGCCAACAAAGATCTTCCTGAAACCGCTCGAGTGGAAAAGTTCGTCAACCTGTATAAGGAATTCGATGCCGATGATGATGAACTGACAAGAACGCGAAAACTGCGGCGGGCGTTTGTCGAGAAACGCTACCAGGACATCATTGAGGCCCTCTATACGAACAGCGATACTGTGCACATTGATACAACCATCAAATATGAGGACGGAAGAGAGGCCCATATAAATACCGACCTTCATATCAAGAAATTGAAGATTGAAGATTGAAGATTGAAGATTGTGGATTGTATTTGTGATGACAAAAGAGGAATTGATAAAAAGAACGAAAGAATTTGCTCATCGTTGCATAAAATTGGCAATGTCTCTTCCTGAAACGGATCCTGGAAAGCATATCCGCAGGCAGTTAATCAGGTGCAGCACATCGGTTGCTGCCAATTATCGGGCGACTTGTCTGGCGCAATCAAAGGCAAGCTTTATATCAAAATTAAGTATCGTTTTGGAAGAAGCAGATGAATCATATTTCTGGTTAGAATTTATTATTGATGAGGGTCTGTTGAAGAGAAGGCTAGTCGATTCATTGTTGATGGAAGCTGAAGAACTGAAAGCTATCTTTATTTCAAGTCTGAAAACCGCAAGATCCAGGGATAACAGATAATGTTGAAATATTGAAGAGAGCGTGCGTCGAATTTAATCTTCAATCTTCAATCGACAATCTACAATGGAGTGGCACATGGAACTGTTTTTGATGACCGTTACGACGGGCATTATGGTGGGCGGCATTTACGCCCTTGTGGCCCTTGGGTGGGTCTTAATTTATAAATGTTCTGGGGTGTTGAACCTGGCCATGGGAGAAATGACCCTTATCGGAGCATACGTTTCCTTGAGTTTTTATACCATGGGCATTCCCTTTTTGTTGGCGCTCCTGTTTTCGCTGATTATCGGTCTGATATTAGGGATTCTCACCGAAAGAATTTTCCTTGACAAGCTTATCGGTGAACCGGTTTTGACGGTGATTATGGTCACCGTCGGGCTTTCATTTTTCTTTAAAGGAATCGTGGAGCTCATATGGAGCACCGATACCCGTGTATTTGCCCCGCCGGTGTTTTCCATTGAACCCATTCACATCGGGAATATCGTTATCGGGCAGGTTTATCTCTGGAGCTTTGTGGCCGCCATGATTCTACTTGTCATTTTTGTTTGTTTCTTTAAGTACACCCGTTGGGGACTGGCCATGCAGGCCACCGCCGACGATGAGATGGCCGCTCTTTCACTGGGTGTGAGCGCAAGGTTCGTCTATGCCGCAGCCTGGGCCATCGCTTTTATGGCGGCCGGTGTCGGCGGAACGCTTTTGGGCAATATCAACGGACTGAACATATCCGTGGGATCCCTCGGTCTTCTGGTTTTGCCGGCCGTGGTGCTGGGAGGTCTCAACTCAGTGCCCGGCGCGATCGTGGGCGGCATTACCATCGGTATATTACAGAACCTTTGCGGGGCGTATCTGGACAGATATTTTCCGGGGGGCGTCAAAGAGGTCGCGCCTTTTGTTTTTATGGTGGTTTTTTTGCTCTTTAAGCCTCATGGATTGTGGGGATGGGAACGGATTGAACGCGTTTAAGTCAATTGATGATTTTAATTTATTCATATTGCACCAATTTTCAATTTTGATGGTTTCGTAAAAAGTCGATATTGCTCGCTCCGTGACCATTTGGGGGCGTTCCCATCGGTGTAGCTAAATTTCAAAAACTCGGCGCAAGCGCCTCAAACAGTTTGAAATTTTTAAAGCTTCACCGCTTGAAACGCTGATTCCCCAAATGCTCAAATGGCGCTCACAAAAGACTTTTTACGAGTTTGTCAATTTTCAATCGTAAATCTTAAATTAAAAAACGGAGTTTTGTTAAATGTCAACAACCTGGCTACCCTGCGGCGTTTACCATCAGGATTATAAACAGGATCATGGGTGGTGGCAGACCAAGTTTATCAAGACAAAGATGATCCTGCTTTTTGCCGTCCTGTTCATCGTTATTCCGCTGTTTGCAGATTCCTATTGGCTTAGCGTATGTAACCAGATCGGCTATACGGTGCTCGGCGCCTTGGGCGTGCAACTTTTAATCGGTTTTTGCGGCCAGGTAACCCTGGGCCATGCCGCATTTATTGCCGTGGGTGCATATACCAGCACCCTCCTCATCCTCGAATTTCCCTGGCCCAAATTCATGTTGGATTTCGGTATCGCTTATCCTGTAAGCATCCTGATTGCAGCATTTACAGCCGGTATATGGAGTGTTTTGTTCGGGCTCCCGTCTGCCAGGGTCAAAGGCTTTTATCTCATCTTAACCACAATGGCCGCTCAGTTTATTACTGTAGATTTCATTATTACAGGGTATGTAAGCCAGATCGGGGGACGAGGACAGGCGTTTTCTTTACCTCCCGGGACCATAAAAGTCGGACCGTGGGTCATTGACAGTGATGTCAAGGTCTATTTTATGATGCTGGTTCTGACGATTGCCTGTATTACTGTGGTGGTTAATCTGGTCAGATCCCGAGTCGGAAGGGCCTGGATCGCCATCAGAGATAATGATATTTCAGCGGAAGTCATGGGAATAAATGTGATAAAATATAAACTTTTAGCCTTTTATGTGGCCGGATTTATCGGCGGAATTGCCGGAGCGTTCTGGATCAGCAATCTCGCGGCCATAAGTCCCGAACACTTTCCCTGGTTCTGGTCATTGTGGCTGGTGGGTGTGATTCTAATCGGCGGTGTCGGGTCTATCCACGGCACTGTTTTTGGGTCCATCTTCATGGTGGTGGTGATGGAGCTGCTGCAGCTTTTGGTCATGCGGTTTGTGGATACCACCTGGGGAGAACGACTGCTTACAGACTTTCTGTTTCTCAAAGAAGCGGCATTCGGTCTGGCCATTTGCGTGTTTATGATATTTGAACCCAAGGGTCTGGCCTATCGGTGGTGGCAGACGAAAAATTATTTCAACCTGTGGCCGTTCTCGTATTAGATGCAGGGTTAACCGGTGAATGGTTAAATGTGGTTCGGGAGATGTTTTTGAATACGGATTAATAGGAGTAATCAGCCCCGTATTTTTTATAGCAGTATTTGTAATTACCTGTTAACCAACAGACGAATCAACGAATTCTTAACAATCAAAGGGGGTGATGTAAAACAAAAGCGAACCGGTAAGGAACTCTATGGAATTTAGACTCTTTTGAAAAGGGGAAAAAAATTATGTTTGCGAAAAAAAAATGGTCAAAGCTTTTCGTGTTACTGTTGGCTGTCACGCTGGTTTTCGGATTTTCAGCCATGGCAGGGGCCGCAACAATAAATGTCGGCGCACTCAATGATATGACGGGTGCGACATCGGATGTCGGAAAGGACTATGCCCTGGGAATTGCTGAAGCGATTCATTATGTCAATGATAATGGCGGCGTCAACGGCAAGCCGATCAAACTGTATCAGTTCGATTACGGCTACCGTGTTCCCGAAGCGCTTACCAAGTACAAACTCTTCAAAAGGCTTAAATGCGTGGCGGTCTTGGGATGGGGAACCGGTGATACCGAGGCCTTGTCCCCCACAATAACCAAGGATAAGATGCCTTATGTGTCCGCCTCCTACTCAGCCCACCTGACGGATCCTAAAAAGACGCCGTACAATCTTTTTTTTGCGACAGATTATTCGACGAACGCCAGAGCCGCAATCACAGCCTGGTTCGATAAGAAATGGCCGGAACATAAAGATTACGGCAAAAGGAAACCGCGTTTTCTATGCTCTTACATGTTCGCATCACCCTATTGCAGTGCTCCCATAAAAGCCATAAAAGACCAGGCGGAGCTCCTTGGTTTTGAAATCGGTCCGGATCAGTCGGTTTCTTTGTTTGCCATTGATACCAAGAGCCAGGTTCTGGCCATGAAAGATTTCAAACCGGATCTCGTCTGGCATGGCAACACCGTAATGTCGGTTGCAGCGACGGTTCGTGATGCCTACGCTTTAGGTCTTGGAGCGGACCACATTGCCAATAACTGGGGATTTGATGAGAATTTGCCGAAATTGGCAGGCAAGGCATCCGAAGGCGTGATGGGCGTGGCGGTGTGCGCATTTTTCGGTGAAGATGTGCCGATGATGGATAAAGTCGTCGAATATGCCAAAAAATACAACCCGGGCATTCCTCTGGAGAAGCGTTCCGTCCATACGGTTCAGGCATGGGGTGATGTCCTCATTTTGTGGGAAGCATTGATCCGGGCGGATAAAGCCGGCGATTTAAGCGGTGAAAGCATCCTGAAAAACGGATTTGAAACCATGAGAAATTTTGAGATTGGTCTGGGTGCGCCGCCCATCAACTTTACGGCAACGGACCATCGTGTTGCCGGAATTGTGCCGATTTATGAGGTTAAAGACGGCAAATTTCAACTCGTTGAAAAGGTTGACCTGAAAAGCCGCTGGCCGGAAAAATGGGCCAACGAATGGCTCGGATGGTAGTTTGATTGCAGATTGCAGATTGAAGAATGAAGATTGATGATTTGAATCCTTAGTCCAATCTTCAATCGACAATCGACAATTTTCAATCTATAGGGGGTTTTAGGGTTTTGTCAAATCAAGAAATGATCTTAAGGATCAACAATATTGAGGTCAAGTATCACGAGGTAATTCTGGTGATAAAGGGGGTCTCCATCGAGGTTCCCAAAGGTGCCATTATTGCCCTTCTTGGAGCGAACGGCGCCGGCAAAAGCACGACCCTAAAGGCCATATCCGGACTTTTACGGCATGAGGACGGCGAGGTCACCGACGGGTCGATTGAATTTGCGGGAGAGCGTATCGATAAAATGGGTGCCGAAAAGATCGCCAAAATGGGGATCGTCCAGGTCATTGAGGGAAGACGGGTATTTGAGCACCTCACCGTGGAACAGAATCTGAAAGTGGGCGCCCATATGAGGCGATACGGTCGATCCATAAAGGACGGACTCGAAATGGTGTATCATTATTTCCCGCGCTTAAAAGAAAAGCGGAATGAAACCGCAGGGTTTATCAGCGGTGGAGAGCAGCAGATGACGGTGGTGGGGCGTGCCTTGATGACCAGCCCGAAACTGATCCTATTAGATGAGCCTTCCATGGGCCTGGCGCCGCTTCTTATCCATGAAATCTTCAATATTATTACCAAGCTCAATCATGAGGAGAAGATATCGATCCTGCTGGTGGAACAGAATGCCAAACTTGCCCTTAATGTTGCTCCATATGCCTATGTGATGGAGAATGGTCGAATTGTCATGAACGACACAGCCGAAAAGCTCCGAGAGAATCCTGATATCAAGGATTTCTATCTTGGCCTGACCGACGTTGGGGGCCGTAAGAGTTTTCGGGATGTAAAACACTATAAACGAAGAAAACGATGGCTTACCTAACCCTTTACATCGAATAAGGGAGGAATAAAATGCATAAAAAGTCGATTATAACAAGATGGCTGGGTGTTGTGGCCATTGCCGCCCTGCTTGCGGGTTGTGCCGAAATGGCGGTAAAACCCGGCCAAGAAAATTTCAAGGCTCCGATGGTTACCCTCGATTCAATGGAAGTCGCCCATGCTTTCGGATACTGGTACTTTGCAAAAACAGTCGAACCCACCAAGGGAAAACCGGACGACGTTGGCGCACCTTTAGATCTCGCATTTATCTTTAATGTTGAAAATCCAAATGGATACCCGGTGAAGATGGAAAATTTGAAGTTTACTGTTGCGTTCGAAGAGTTTGATCTGAATACGGTCAGCTCTGCGGACACCATGTGGATTCCGGCCGGAAAGACGAATCAAGTGAGGGTTCATGCTCATTTTGACGTGAGACAGTCTCTTTTGAGCCTTTTGGTTACCGGCGGTTTTCAGCTGAAAGAAAAAGGAACCAACGCCTGGGATCAGCTCGAACAATGGTGGACTGGAATTCCGGAATATTCCGTTCCCGTTCACGTAAAAGCAGGTTCTGCTGTTTTCAAGGCAGACGGTTTGACCCAAGTGACGACGTTCGAGGCTACATTTCCTGAATAACGTAGAAGGCTTAAAAGCTCAAAGCTCAAGGCTGAAAGCTGAAAGCTCAATGACCAATCACGAAAGCACGAAAGGACGAAAGCACGAAATAATTAATATTCTTTTTCGTGTTTTAAAAATTTCGTGTTTTCGTGACAAAAATTTTTCAGGAGGCTTTACTTTTTGGCCGGAGTAGCTGCCCGGCGAATCGAGATTTTTATGGGACTCTACGATTTTACGTTCTATGATCTTATCGCTCGAAATGCCGTGTGTTTTGGTGATCAATCCGCATGGTTTGAGGTCGACGCCGATAGGACCATAACATTTTTGCAGTATAAAGAGATGGTCGACCGCCTTGCTTTCGGTTTGCAAAACATCGGCATTAAAAAAGGTGATCGGATTGGCGTTGTCGGAAAAAACAGCCTTGAATATTTTCTCCTGTACGGAGCCGCTGCTGCCTTAGGCGCGATTCTATTGCCGATAAACTGGCGGCTTTCTGCCGACGAGGCCGGTTATAACCTGAATGATTGTGCTCCGGAATTGGTCTTTGTTGATCCGGAGTTTCAAGAACTCGTCAAAGGATTAAAAGCCGACCTCCCTTCAATAAAAAGGTATTACAACCTTAAAAATAAAGGCGGTACCTTCCTCGGGTTTGATGACTTAATAAACAAACCGGGTGAATTCGAAGTGGCTGATGTCTCAAATCATGATAATTTTGTAATCATTCATACCGCCGCAATGGAGGGAAGGCCCAGGGGCGCCGTTCTTAGCCAGGGGAATCTCTTATGCGCCGGCCTGCACCTCAATTATTGTTTTCATTTGACAGAAAGCGATGTTCATTTAAATTTTCTCCCCCTGTTCCATGTGGGCGGGCTTTTCATGGCCATCAGCAGTTTTATGGCCGGCGCCTTGAACGTAAATATGAGCAAATTTGATGCAGAAAAAGCGGTTGATCTCATTAAGATGAAAAAAGTGACCCTCTTTTTTGATTTTTCACCGATCCTCGCCTCCATTCTCGAGCAACAAGAAAGAACAGGCCAAGACATCAATGGCCTGAGAGCCGTCATGGGACTGGATACGCCGGAAACCATCGAGAGATATCAGCGCGTCACCGGCGGTACGTTTTATTCCATTTACGGACAGACGGAAACCTCCGGTTTGGCCACCATGGGGCGCTACAATGACCGGCCGGGTTCTGCCGGGAAAGTGGTTCCGCTCGGAGACGTCAGGCTTGTTGATGATTATGATCGCCCGGTTCCTACCGGGCATGTGGGTGAAATTACCATGAAGGGTCCCTTGGTGTTTAAGGGTTACTGGAACCTTCCGGAAGATACCGCATACACATTTCGTGAAGGCTGGCATCATACCGGGGATTTGGGTCGTTTCGACCAAGACGGATTTCTCTGGTATGCAGGCCGAAAGGCGGAAAAGGAGCTGATCAAGCCGGGCGGCGAGAATGTCTATCCTGCCGAAGTGGAAAAAGTCATTCTTCAGCATCCGGACGTTGAAAAGGTCGCTGTTTTCGGCGTTCCGGATCC
>JAWOIY010000113.1:0-3410 GCA_046484425.1 Desulfobacterales bacterium
CAGGATTCTTTTCTATCAATCCCTGTCCGCCAGAATAATATCAAATAATATCTTTTATTCAATCCCCTCATTTTTTCATTGGTAAATTCAAGGACAGAAATTAGGTTTATCCTTTATGGATCTGAGGGCGCGTCCAGTGGGCTAAAATTATGTAAAAAACCTCATATTTTTTGTGTAGTTTACTCCACAATTATGAAAAAAAAACTGTTAAATAAATCGACTCAACGGACTCAAAAATTGATATAAATACTTGAAACACAAGGTTTTTTGATATAACTTATTGTATTTGCACGAATTTTGCATGTAATATTAAAAACATTTTATTGTGTTAGTCTTGGTCATTGTATCAATCGACATTCGAATTTTTTCCGGATTTTGACATTCGATATTCGGATTTTCCCTGAACATGACTTTCCGTTCAGGTGTTAGGTAGTAGATTCTTAAAAAAGAGGAGTTGTTAATGAAAGAGCGCCGCCTATATAAAAGACACAGTGTCAAGTTCCCCTCAAGAATAGAAGCCATCATGCCGTCCGGCAAAAAAAAGACTCTCGATCTTGAAACCAAAGATATATCCATCGGCGGAGCATTCATTTTTACTAAGGAGTCCTCATCCTTTCCGGAAGGAACACGATTTAATATAGACCTCACCATCCCGCGGGACAGTAATAAAGAACTGACGGTCATAAAGAATTTGATGGAAGGCACCGGAACCCTGGTGCGTTCAACCCCGGAAGGTATAGCAATTCATTGTGATGGTGAATGTTGAAATCATGAGTATAAGAGGCTCGTAACTTACAGCAATGGAAGTCAAATTCTCTGTATGTTAATGATGGCTTACCAAAAACGCTGCTTTCGGTTTTCCCCTGATCACTATAATTGGCCCATTATACTCCTTTGATTTTCATCCACCGTTTGATTTTTATAACCCCTAATAAATTTAAGTTCCTGAATAAAATTCCGATATAATAGAGTGAAGATATTTATCAAAATATTTTTTGTCGTTGTATTATGAATTGTTTTAATATACCGTACTTAATGTATCATCTTAAGCATCTGAAAATATAACTATAAAGGATAGAAGATGAACCAGGACAGGTATGTGGATTATTATGAAGACTTGCAGGTAAGTCCGAATGCCGATCAAGAAACCATTGAACGGGTGTATCGGCTATTGGCCAAACGGTATCATCCCGACAATAGTGTTACCGGAGAAAGTGGAAAATTCAGGATTATTACTTCGGCATACAAGGTGCTTTCAGATGCGGAACAGCGGGCGGCATTTGATGCAAAATACGAGGATGCGAAAAATCAACAATTAAAGGCCTTATCCAACGTATCTTCATCGGAGGGCCTTGAAAACGACCAGCATATACGGCAAGCAATTCTCTCGATACTTTATACTGATAGAAGGCAGAATCCGTCTGATTCCGGGGTGGGCTCATGGCGCTTGGAAAAACTGTTGGAATGGCCGGAAAAAATTTTGGAGTTTCATATCTGGTATCTAAAGGAAAAAGGTTGGATTCAGCGGATGGACACCGGCGGTTACACAATTACTGACAGTGGTGTAGATGTTATAGAAGAAGATGGTAATATTTTAAGAAAAGAACGGTTATTAACTTATCGCAGAGAATCCGGTTAAGATTGCAATGACAAATATAAAACCAGTAACCAATTCTAAAATCGACATTAGGAAAACACGGTATCTTTAAGTAAAAAGCCTTCCACGTCCTAAAGGACCGGGTTTTTGGAAAGCAGGCCGATCGATTCTTGATGTGAATGTTGAAGGGATTAGAAAGATACCGCAGGCCTGTGAACGAATCAAACTGCCGGCAATTCCACTACAAATTTCTTCATCGATAAACTTTCGGGCATGTCAATAATAGACAGATTATCAGCCGGTAGAGAGAAGTCTTCATCCAAACAGGGAATATCTTCCGGTCTTCTGCGAAGCGGTTCAATCACAATTTTTCTGGTTGATAAACGGCACAATAAATCCTGCCTGAATTTTCCCGTTCTTGTGTCTTCTTCGAGATCTCGGGAGGATGCGGCCATGGTCCAAATATTGGATCTTTTTTTTAAAACTTTAGCCCTACCTTTATGTAATTTTTTTTTTCTAAGTTCATTCACGGTCAGAAAACAATAGCATCCCTTCCAGCAATATGAACCTATCCTTTGAAACCGGCATTGTGTAAAACGTTTCCTATAATTTATATAATTTAGCACACATTATGAGATATTTTGACATGAGTCGGTAGTGCCGATTAGGCCTTTCAAAATATTATAAGCACATGACATTATTATTGAAACCATAAGATGGCATATTTTATGCAAACATGAAAGACAAGTTGTCATTTTATAAAAGAATTTGCAAAATATAAAAGGAGGCCTGTCATGAAAAAAACAATTTTTAATCTTATGATGGCGTCATTGCTGCTGGCATTTATCGTCGGATGCAGCAGCGGTGGCGGTGGTTCGAGTTCTCAAACAAGTTCTACTTCTACAGCTTCAACGAATACAGATCTTGAGCAGACGACTTCAAACCTGTCGCCGATTGCGGATGCCGGCCCGGATCAGACCGTGAATGTCGGAAATTCGGTGGATTTGGACGGCACCGGCAGTTATGACCCGGATGAAAATTATCCTTTAACGTATGAGTGGCAGATAATCTCCAACCCGGACGGAAGCACGGCCGCCGCATCCGTTTCCGGCTCTTCCGACCCGATTGTTACTTTCTCGGTGGATTTGCCCGGAGAGTATACCATTGAACTGGTTGTCACCGACAACCTGGGCATGGAAAGCGAACCCTATGTCGTGGTGGTGAGCACATCCAACTCCATGCCGGTGGCCGATGCGGGACCGGATCAGGCCCTTGCCGACGAAGACACCACAATCGTGCTCGACGGCAGCAGGAGCTTTGACCCGGACGGCGGCACCATCACATATGCTTGGAGCATTGTCGAAAAACCGCCTTGGAGTTCCGCTGTCCTGACGGATCCAACTGCTGTAAACCCGACGTTTGTGGCCGATTTCCTTGGCACCTATGTCGTCGAGCTGATCGTAACCGATGACGATGGATTGGACAGCTATCCGGACGAGGTGGTGATTACTTCTGAAAATGTAAAACCGGTGGCTGATGCCGGCGGAAACCAGGTGGTCCTTGTTGGGGATACGGTCTCTCTTGACGGCAGCGGCAGTTATGATGCAAACTTGGATTCGCTGACCTACCACTGGAACATGGTATTCAAGCCGAAAGACAGCGTGGCCTTTCTGATCGGTTCTGATACGGTAAATCCGAGCTTTGAACCGGACATCCAGGGGATGTACACCCTGAATCTGATAGTCAATGACGATTATCTCGACAGCGACCCCAGCGATGTGACGATTTTGGCTGTAGATGCAGCCAATATGGA
>JAWOIY010000179.1:0-14490 GCA_046484425.1 Desulfobacterales bacterium
TTTTCAAACGATAGTGCTTGTTTTTTCTTGAAAGGGTTTAACGCATGCGGCATATTTTAACTCCTTGATATTATTAATAATATCAAAATTCGCCGCACATTATTAATGAAATGTCAAGTAAAAAATCGATTTAACATTCTGATTTTACAATAGTTATATGCAATTTCCTAACCGGAATTTACTGATTTTGCCGGGGCTTTAGCACATTCAACCTGTTTCTGCAAACTGTTTACACAGGCCGTTTGATAGAATACACTGCAGATAAATTTCAGGGAGTATGCATCGGAATCTCATCATTACACGACTCTGGTTTTGTCTTAAAATTTGACATTCGCTGTTTTGAAGATTATAACATTTAAAATTTTCGTCAAATATTTTCCTGCTCAATTATTTCAGGGGTCGGGGAGTTTTTCTCCTAAATTTTTAAATATAGCGGAATGGATGATCTTTTTTTAAATCGGATGCTGTCTGAGTGGCTTAGGGATCGTTAGAAAAAACAGGCGCAAACCGAAATCGTATCTTTAAAAGAATTTTAAAATAATGCAGACAACCTATTGGTATTTCAAAGATAGTTTCCTGCTTTTTCTTTACGATCCCTTGCCGCGAGTTCATGCGGTTTAAAAAAAGATTATCCATGTAGCGGTTGTTTGAAAAAACACCCCGACCCCTCAATTATTTAGCGATATTCGAATATAGGAAAGCGATGATACTTATCATTGATTTTGGTTCACAGTATAACCAGCTCATTGCACGTCGTGTCCGGGAATTTCATGTGTACTGTCAAATCGACCCACCTGATGTCGATATAGACTATATTAAAAAACTCAACCCGAAAGGAATAATACTTTCAGGAGGGCCTTCGAGCATTTATGAAAAAAACAGTCCCAAGTGCGACGTGAGGATTTTTCACCTTGGAATTCCGGTTCTGGGTATCTGCTATGGAATGCAATTTATGGTCAATGCTCTGGGGGGAACCGTCAAAAAAACAACAAAGCGTGAATATGGTTTTGCAGAACTCCACGTAAAAGAACAGGCGGCTTTGTTCAAAGCGGTCGGTGAAAAAACAAAGACCTGGATGAGCCATGGCGATTCCATCTCTAAGTTGCCGGCCGGTTTTAAAATAACGGGTTCGACTGAAAATACGAAAATCGCAGCAACGGCTCAATCCGAAAAACATCTTTACGGCCTTCAGTTCCACCCGGAAGTCCACCATACTGCCAAGGGGAAAAATATGCTCCGCAACTTTCTATATGACGTTTGCGGGTGCAAACGGACCTGGACCATGAAATCCTTTGCCAGGGATTCGGTTTCTCAAATCAGAAATGTTGTGGGAGATCAAAAAGTCATTCTCGGTTTGAGCGGCGGTGTCGATTCATCGGTCACCGCCCTTTTGCTTCATAAGGCGGTGGGAAAAAATCTTACCGCCATATTCGTGGATAATGGTCTCCTCAGAAAAGATGAAGCCAAAAAACTCAAAAAGACATTCGAGAAACACCTTAAGATTAACATCCGTTTTGTTAATGCCAAAACTAAATTTATAACAGCGCTTTCAGAAATCACCGATCCGGAGAAAAAGAGAAAAATTATCGGAAAGATCTTTATGGATGTCTTTGAAGCCGAAGCCAGAAAGATAAAAGGTGCGGAATTTTTAGCTCAGGGCACATTATACCCTGATATTATTGAGTCTCAATCCGCTTTTGGCGGTCCGACATCAGTGATAAAGTCCCATCATAATGTGGGCGGTCTTCCCAAAAACATGAAACTGAAGCTTGTTGAGCCGTTGAAATATTTGTTCAAAGATGAAGTTCGCCTTCTGGGCAAGGAATTGGGATTGGATAAAGACCTGATATGGCGACAGCCTTTTCCAGGACCCGGCCTTGCCATTAGGATCATCGGAGAAATAAATAACAAGCGCCTTTCAATATTAAGAAATGTCGATGACATTTTGCTTGAAGAAATAAAAAACAGCGGATATTATCGAAAATTATGGCAGTCCTTTGCCGTTCTGTTGCCAATAAAAAGTGTCGGCGTCATGGGAGATAAGCGAACCTATGAAAACATTGTAGCCATCCGGGCCGTTACGAGTAAAGATGCAATGACGGCCGACTGGGCAAAACTGCCGCATAAATTGCTCGGTAAAATATCCAACCGTATCATTAACGAAGTTAGCGGCGTTAACAGAGTTGTCTATGATATCAGCTCTAAACCGCCAAGCACCATCGAATGGGAATAACGAAAATGACCAAGAACGAATCCAAAAAATTTGAGATGCAAATGGATGATGAAGGTCAAACCTTCCAGATCCAAGAAGAATCCGAAGATCTGAAACTTAAAAAATTAAGCAGCCGGATCACCCGAATTTCAATTATCCTTCCCTGTTTGCTCGGAATTATCATTGTGGCAGCTTATTTTGATTTGAGAAAAAATCTAACCAGTGTGAACATCAAG
The DNA here is from genome assembly GCA_046484425.1 of Desulfobacterales bacterium. GTDB lineage: Bacteria > Desulfobacterota > Desulfobacteria > Desulfobacterales > UBA11574 > UBA11574. Next base: position 2,449 of record JAWOIY010000179.1, read on the forward strand.
GGGGACATGGGGGTTGAAACACTTTCCAAAGAACTTGAATCCAGATTCTCTGCACTTTCGATCAAGGAGGCAAATCTTGAGGATACCCTTAATAAAAAGATCGCGACGTTAGAGGCTTCAGCAAAAGAGGCGGAACTGGCCATAAAAAACATCAGAACCGCCAGAAATGCAGACAATAAAAAAACTGAAGACGCGCTAAAAAACATCGAAGCAACGCTGGATTCGATCCCAACAGAGCTGGGAAAAATCTCATCGGATTTTAAACAGCTTGATCAGACATTCACGGAAAAATTGTCGACTTTTTCTCAATTCGTCAGCAGTTCGAAAAATGATCTACTTGAAATACGCTCGGATATCTCGTCGCTAAAATCGACCATGGTTGACCAGGCAGCACTTAAAGATCAGCAGAAAGTCTATCAGTTGGCCCTGCGTCAATCCACAACCCACCTTGAAGACAGAATAAAGTCTATCGAGAACATGCTAAAAGAACTGGAAAAGGTCAAAGCGCCGTCGAACAGGCAAAGCCAGACCCAATCTGAGAAATCCCTGGTGTCCAGCCAGGTGGAGACAAAATCGGCTCCCGGTTCCGTATCCCCTATGGAAATTAATACTCCAAAACCCGGAATGATTATTGAACAGGATCTCGAAAAAAAGACCCGGGAATAACAGACATCGAACAACAAAATCAAGGTAGTAGAAACACAGAATCGTAAAGAAATTTTCGTTCTGTTGAGATAATGTTTTTTTTAATTATTATCCGACTCCTGGTTCTTTTTCCAGGTCTCATACGCATAATCAAGGAGTATCCACTTGTCTTCGGAATCTATGGTGGTCAACATAATTCCGCCTTTATAATTGAAATCCGGATCTCCCTCGAGTGCTTTAATCCAACCCAGGTTTCCTGTAAAAACAACAGGTTCTTCTTTTGTAGGCACATCGACTTTCAACTTCAGCATGCAACCCAAAGGAAGTTTATCCTTCAAGTACACTATGACGCCCATACCTTCCCTGCTGATGTCAATTACAGAGCACTGCCGATTCCATTCCTCTTTATTCCCTTCTGAATACCGGGCAAAAAGCCTCACAGGAAAACGTAAAAACTTTCTTCTGTCTTTCACTAAATCCCCTCCATTTTTCGCATCATTTTGATTTCATATCAAGAGTGTCTTCTGGTCGAAAAAAAGAAACCAGATGTGGTGAAAAAGCCATAATTCGAATTTCACGCATGCAATTCGATATAAAGAAAGATCGGCTTAAGTGGGTTACCTGAATTTTTTCAATCAGCCTTTTCAATCCTAAGAATGTCTTCCGGATGATCAACTTCCGGAGAATCGTATTCGGTGATAACCACTCGGATTTTAAACCCGTATTCGATTGCCCGCAATTGTTCGAGTTTTTCAATCTTCTCGAGTTTTCCTTCAGGGAGGTTTCTGAATATTTCCAGAAAACGTCTGTGATATGCATAAATGCCCAGATGCTTGTAGGTATCAAAAATTGTGTCGGCATTCCGGGCGCAAGGAATCGGCGATCTGGAAAAGTACAGCGCATACCCGCTATTATCAAAGGTTACTTTACAATCTTTGGGGTTGGTTATTTCTCCTTTCTTAACGATTTTAAAGGCCAGAGTACTCATTTCAATATCCGGTTCGGTTTTAAACGGTCTGACTACATCCTGTAAATGTTGGGGATGAACTTTTGGTTGATCCCCCTGTATATTTACGACAATATCATCAAGGTCAAGCCCCATCTTTTCTGCCGCCTCTGCCACCCGATCCGTTCCTGAACGGTTTTCTTGGGCGGTCATGACCGCATTCCCTCCAAAACCAATTACAGCATCAAAAATTCTCTGATCGTCTGTTGCAACGACAACGTCTGTTGCGATATTTGACAGATTCACGCGTTCATATACCTGTTGGATCATGGGTTTTCCATTTTCAAGCAGTCGAAGCGGTTTACCGGGAAACCGGGTAGAGTCGTACCTTGCAGGGATAATGACGACCATCTTCATATTTTTCTCCGTACCAAGATTTTGTTGACCCGTTTATCGGGTTTGAGGTATCAGTAAAATTAACATAAAACCTTAACTCTTTTCAGGACATTATATCATGGATATGGAATCTTTAAAACAACTCCTTGGTCATGTTGCCAAAGGCAAAATATCAGTCGAAAATGCTGCACAAAACCTTAAACATCTGTCATTTGAGGATGTAGACTATGCACATATAGACCATCATCGCTCGTTACGCAAGGGCTTCCCTGAAGTCATCTTCGGACAGGAGAAGACCGTCGATCAGATTATCGGAATTATGGAAAAAATGCTGATTCAGGAAAAAATCGTACTGGTGACACGCATTTCTGCACTTCACGCGGATCAAGTGATCTCACGCTTTCCGGAAGCAGAATACCATGAAGATGCAAAGATGGTGGTCTGGAAAAAGCATGAAATTCCACAACAGGGGAAAGGTACCATCGTTGTTATCTCAGCCGGCACATCGGACATACCGGTTGCTAAAGAAGCATACCTCACGGCACAGGTAATGGGAAACCGCGTGGAGTCTGTTTTTGATGTGGGCGTTGCCGGCATTCACCGCTTGTTCAATCATAAAAATTTGATCGATGATGCTTCAGTTCTTGTTGTGGTTGCCGGAATGGAAGGTGCACTTCCCAGCGTAGTTGCCGGAATGGTCAGCCGCCCGGTTATTGCAGTTCCCACAAGTGTGGGGTATGGGGTTAGCCTCGGCGGTTTAACGGCGCTTTTTGCCATGCTGAACTCCTGCAGTTCAAATGTCGCCGTTGTAAATATCGACAACGGATTTGGAGCCGGATATATGGCGTCCATCATCAACAGATTATAACATTATGATAAAATCGTGTAACGATTTTATGAAGGAATCATAAAATGAGTGGAAATGAAAAATTCTGGATCGGGGTTGGCGATATCCACGAAGATCTCTCCCTCTTAAGCGAAATTCCCGGTGTGTCTGATGCCACCGGGCTGATCATCAGCGGAGACATCACCAACAGAGGGGGGCGGCGCAGGGCAAGCCGGTTGCTTGAAACTGTTTTTGTTATAAATCCAATTATTTATGCACAGATTGGAAATATGGATTACGCTGAAATCACAGATTATTTGGATGAAAAAGGGTGGAATATTCACGCAAAGGGCAAACAGCTGTCTGAAGATATCGGTATTATGGGCGTAGGATATTCAACGCCCACACCGTTCAGGACTCCTTCCGAGGTTCCGGATGCCATGCTGGCTCATTGGCTTAACCAGGGTTACGAATACGTAAAGCACTTTCCGAAACTGATTCTTGTCGCACATGATCCGCCATTTGGGTCGAAAGCAGCAATGCTGCCTTCGGGCGAAAATGTCGGCAACACATCGGTACTGGAATTTATCCGGCGTGTCCAGCCGGATATCTGCCTTACCGGCCATATCCACGAGGCAGACTCCGAAGATTTTATCGGCAAAACAAAGGTGCTGAACCCGGGGATGTTGTGCATGGGCGGTTATGTCCGTATTCGACTCAGGGAAGGAAAATTAGAAGCTGAATTGATGTACATACGATAAAGCAATATATATTTATAATTTCATTTCAGGGGTCGGGGAGTTTTTCTCCTGAATTCTTGAATATAGCGGAATGGATGATCTTTTTTTAAATCGGATGCTGTCTGAGTGGCTTAGGAATCGTTAGAAAAAACAGGCGCAAACCGAAATCGTATCTTTAAAAGAATTTTAAAATAATGCAGACAACCTATTGATATTTCAAAGATAGTTTCCTGATTTTTCTTTACGATCCCTTGGCGCGAGTTCATGCGGTTTAAAAAAAGATTATCCATGTAGCGGTTGTTTGGAAAAACACACCGACCCCTCAATTTCATTTAGTCGTAAAATTTCCGTTATGATTGATTATTGCTTGTAACCAATTACCCGTAAAAATTCCTTTCGTTCCTTAATATCCGCTTCGGTTTCAATGCCCTTTGATTTAAAACCGTCAATAACGCCGATAATTCCTCGTCCCTGTTCTGTTTCCGCAATGAGAACTTCAACTGGATTGGCCGTTGCACAAAAGATTCTGCAAACTTCCGGAACATTTTTGATGGCGTTTAACACATTGATGGGAAACATGTTTTTCATAAAAAGGATGAAACTGTGGCCGGCCGAAAGATTGTAGGCATTTTTCTTTGCCAGTTCAACAAGCTCGTCATCCGTTCCCGAATATCGCACGAGACACGGTCCGGAAGATTCGCAGAATGCAAGACCGAATTTTGCACCCGGTACGGTACTGACGACAATCTCATAGATATCTTCGACCGTTTTGATAAAGTGAGAATGCCCTAATATCAAATTTAATTCTTCCGGTTTTTCGATCTTGACCGTTTTGATTTCCATATGCCCTCCGTTATTTCCTTCTGTCTTGGCCACGCCTTCGGTCTCCGCCTTTTCTTCGATCTTAACCGCTCTTTGCCCCTTGTCATTTCTTTTTATTAAACGACCCGGCTTTCCTCAAAGCTCAAAGCATCATTGGTATTTAATTTTATACTTCAGGCTATGAGAATTTTTTTTACGTGTCAAGAAAAAGAGGCCCCATATGACATCGTATTCATGCCGCCAAGATAGGTTCAAATTTTGAGTATTATTCCTTATACTCCCATTTTCCTCTTCGAGTCGGTGCTTTTAGAGATTTTTTAAGCTGATTCAAAAACCGTGTTCTGGGAATCCGCCTTGCACCAAAACGGATCAAATGTTTGGTGGGTACCTGACAGTCTATCATATCAAACGATAATCCTTTAAGATATTCCGAAAGTTTGACCAGCCCTACATTTGACGCATTGCTGACGAGTGTAAACATGGATTCTCCGAAAAAACACTTCCCCAAAGAAACCCCGTAAAGTCCTCCTGCAAGGACTCCCTTATGCCATACTTCCACCGAATGCGCAAATCCAGATTCATGGAGTTTTGAGTAGGCATCGATCATATCTTTAACGATCCATGTTCCTTCATTTTTTTGCAGCCGAACTTGGGCACACTGATCGATTACCTCATTAAAAGCCATGTCCATGGTCACAATAAACACGTCTTTTTTGATAATCTTCTTTAATGTTTTTGAAATTTTGATCTCATAAGGATACAATACAAAACGTGGATCCGGGGACCACCAAAGGATCGGATCACCTTCGGAATACCATGGGAAAATACCCATATGGTAAGCGAGAAGAATACGTTCCTGGCTCAAGTCACCGCCCACGGCCAGCAGACCGTCGTCGGATGCAAGATGGGGTGGAGGGAATCCGATTGTTTCAGATAAAAGAAAAACAGGCACTTGAGCACTCAGCTATTAAAGCTAAATGTCAATTTGTCATTCTCTACATCAATAAATACACGGCCGCCTTTTTCAAGTTGACCAAATAGAATCTCATCGGATAACATATCTTTGATTTCAGTTTGTATCAATCGAGCCAACGGTCTGGCACCATACCGTGGGTCATGGCCGTTTTTGGCGAGCCATGTCCGTGCCCCCGGAGATAGACCGAGGGACACCTTTTTAGCAACAAGCTGATCTTGAAGCTCTCTCATAAACTTATCCACCACCAGTTTCATGATATCTTCATTCAGTGCATTAAAATGAATGATGCCATCGAGACGATTCCTGAATTCAGGGCTGAAAAATTTTTCAATCGCTTTCTTTCCCTTGTCTTCTGTATCATATCGCTTATCTCCAAATCCGATGGTTTGAGAACTCATCTCTCGTGTACCGGCATTGGAGGTCATCATAATAATAACGTTTCTGAAATCAGCCTTTTTGCCGTTGTTGTCCGTCAGTGTCGCATGATCTAAAACCTGAAGAAGAATGTTAAACATATCCGGGTGTGCTTTCTCTATTTCATCAAACAGCAGAACACAGTGGGGATGCTTCCGGATATCGTCCGTTAAGAGTCCTCCCTGATCAAAGCCGATATACCCCGGAGGCGCACCGATCAGACGGGCGACCGCATGCTTTTCCATATATTCGCTCATGTCAAATCGTAAAAATTGAACACCGAGGACCCTCGCAACCTGAAGGCTCACCTCTGTCTTCCCAACACCGGTAGGACCTGCAAACAAAAATGATCCGATGGGCCGACCGGGGGTTCCAAGCCCGGCACGGGATCGCTTAATGGAGGTAACCAGCGATCTTATCGCATCGTCCTGCCCGAAAACCACCTCCTTGATCCTTTCCTCAAGGGTCTCCAATTTTGTTTTGTCGGGAGTCGTCACGCTGATGGTCGGAATTCTGGCCATCTTGGCCACGATCTGTTCAATATCTTTAGGATTGATTTTCTTTCTGTGAGGAGAATTGGACAATCGAACAAACGCTCCGGCCTCGTCGATGACATCTATCGCTTTATCGGGCAAATAACGATCATTGATATATTTGGCGGAAAGCTCGGCCGCAGCTTTAAGTGCCTGATCCGTATAAACAATGCCGTGATGCTCCTCATACCGGGATCGAAGCCCCTTTAAAATTTGAACGGTTTCTTTAACCGGGGGTTCCAAAATTTCGATCTTCTCGAAACGACGGGACAGTGCGCGATCTTTTTCAAAATAGTTTTTATAATCTTCATAGGTTGTTGAGCCGATACATCTCAGCTCGCCGGTTGCCAAAGCCGGTTTCAATATATTTGAAGCATCCATGGATCCTCTGCTGGTGGCTCCGGCGCCGACCGTTGTGTGGATCTCATCAATAAATAAAATAGCATCTTTTTTCTTTTTCAACGAAGCCAGAACCCCCTTTAACCGCTGTTCAAAGTCACCTCGAAATTTAGTACCGGCAAGCAAACCAGCCAGATCAAGGGAATAAACCCGAACATTTTTAAGCAACCCTGGAATGTCTCCATTACTTATCCGGATGGCCAGACCTTCCGCCATGGCAGTTTTGCCGACTCCCGGGTCTCCGACAAAGATCGGATTGTTTTTGCGCCTCCGACACAGCACCTGAATGGTTCGCTCCATTTCAAGGTTTCTTCCGATCAACGGATCCAGTTTGCCCATGGTCGCATATTTCACAAGGTCTATGGTAAACATATCCAGCGGATCGGTTTTCTTTTTTTTGTCACTTTTTTCAGTTATTACAAAAGGATCCAGCGCTTCTTTATCTGCCGTTTTGGAAACATTGTGAGAAATGTAGCTTAAAACATCAAGACGGGTAATCCCTTCCGAACTCAAAAAATATTCTGCGTGCGAATCCTTTTCCTGAAAAATCGAGGCAAGTATGTCACTTACATCAACCTGCTGTTTTTCAGCAGAGCGGACATGAGTGATCGCCCTCTGAATGACCCTTTGAAAACCGACGGTCTGCTGGAGAACATATTCACTGTCTTCAGGTACACTTTCCAGCCGCTGGCTGAAAAATTCTTCGAGGGCATTTTTAAGATTTTCAACACTGCCACCACAATTTTCGATGATTTCTATACCATCGCTGTCGTACAAAATAGCAAAAAGCAAGTGCTCTATAGAAACGTACTCGTGTCGTCTTCTCTTGGCTTCTCTGACTGCAAAACCAAGTGTTTCGCTAAGTTCTTTGCTTATCATGTTCTATTCTTTCTCCATTGTGCATTTAAGCGGAAAACCGTGCTGTCTGGCCAGGTTATGAACAGTATTCACTTTGGTTTCCGAAATTTCATAGGTATATACACCGCAAACCCCGACACCTTTGTGATGAACGTTCAACATGATCCTCACTGCATCCTCCGGTGATTTGCTAAAAACAAGTATCAGGACTTCGACAACAAACTCCATGGTGGTGTAATCGTCATTGTGGAGGAGTACTCTGTACATGGAAGGTTCATCAACTTCGTCCCTGGTTTCAGAAATGATTTCTTCTTCGAGTTCAGGGCTCTGCCCTTCTATTGAATCGTTTTCCATGATTAGACCTTTGAAAAATGGGTCCTCGGTTTTTGTTTCAAATGACTAAAAATGGTTTTGATTCAATATTATAATCATTGATACACGGTCTTGTAAAGATTACAAATAAAAATTGTGCGTTCTTCATATCATCTGCCGCAACACTTCTTGTATTTTTTTCCGCTTCCGCAAGGACATGGCGCATTCCGACCCACCTTTTTTTGGTCTCGCTTGACGGGATTCTTCTTTGCAGGTTCATCCCCGCTGGAAAATATCAACTTCTGTTCCGCCGGCTGCTGAAGTTCGGCAATAGTTTTAGGCTCGGATATCTGGATCCTGAACAAAATTCCCAGTGTTTCTTCCTGGATCCTGGAAACCATGTCCTGAAACAGTTCGAACCCTTCCTTTTTATATACAATTAGCGGATTTTGTTGTGCATATCCCCTGAGGCCTATGCCCTCCTTCAAGTGGTCCATGCTTAAAAGATGGTCTTTCCACAGGTTGTCAACGGTCTGCAGCATAACAATACGCTCAAGGTGTCTGAAATCTTCCGATCCCACAGCGGCCTCTTTCTCGTTGTAGACCTTGAGGCTGGAATCGGCAATCAGCAGGGCAAGTCCTTCACGGTTCAGACCGTCCATTGTATCATCGTCAAGGCTATCCAGCTTAAAATTAAATTGTTTGAAGACTGCCTTTTTCAATCCTTTCCAATCCCATTCTTCAGGAAGCGCTTTTTCGTCTGTAAAGCCATACACAATCTCCTCGGATTTTTCTTGGATCATCTCTTCAATGGTCGGTTTTAAGCTTTTTCCGTTCAGCGCTTCCCGGCGTTGCCTGTAAACGACTTCTCTTTGTTGATTCATTACGTCATCATATTCTAAAAGCTGCTTTCTGATATCAAAATTATGGCTCTCGACCTTTGCCTGTGCATTCTCAATGGCCCTGCTGATCAATTTGTTTTCAATGGGTTCACCTTCTTCCATCCCCAGCCTCTCCATAATGCCGGTGATCCGTTCACCGCCGAATATCCGCAACAAATCATCTTCCAAGGCAAGATAAAATCGGGATGATCCTGGATCACCCTGCCTTCCCGAACGTCCCCTGAGCTGATTATCGATACGTCGGCTTTCATGCCTTTCGGTTCCGAGAATATGTAGCCCGCCGAGTTCGGTTACGCCTTCTCCCAGCACGATGTCGGTTCCACGACCGGCCATGTTTGTCGAAATGGTAACTGCCCCTTTCTGGCCCGCCATGGCAATGATTTCTGCTTCTTTCTCATGGTTCTTCGCATTCAATACGGCGTGTTTAATCCCCCTTTTTTTCAATCTATCGGCAAAACTTTCCGATACATCAATGGAAACCGTTCCTACCAACACAGGCTGTCCTTTTTTATTCAATTCAATGATTTCATCAAGCGCTGCATCAAATTTCTCCCTGCGGGTTTTATAAATTACGTCGGAGTTATCTATCCTGATCATAGGTTTGTTTGTAGGAATCACCATAACGTCAAGATCATATATTTTCTTAAATTCAGCGGCTTCCGTATCTGCCGTCCCCGTCATTCCGGCAAGCTTGTTGTACATTCTAAAGTAGTTCTGAAACGTTATCGTGGCCAGCGTCTGGTTTTCGTTTTCAATCTTGACGTTTTCTTTGGCCTCGAGAGCCTGATGTAATCCTTCACTATAGCGTCGTCCGGGCATCAGACGGCCCGTAAATTCATCTACGATAATCACTTCTCCGTTTTTCACAATATAATCGACGTCTCGTTTGAACAGGGTATGGGCCTTTAAGGCCTGGTTAACATGGTGAAGCAGTTCGATGTATTTTGGATCGTAAAGGTTGTCGACCTTGAGCAATTTTTCCGCTTTTCCGACCCCTTCCTCTGTCAATACAGCCGACCGTGCTTTTTCATCCACAGTAAAGTCATGTTCAGAAACAAGGCGTGGGATGATACCGTTGACCAGGTGATACAGTTCCGTCGATTTCTCAGCCGGCCCCGATATAATCAGCGGCGTTCTGGCTTCATCTATTAAAATACTGTCCACTTCATCAACAATAGCAAAATTGAGTTCTTCCTGAACGATGGACTCTCGGTAAAACTTCATGTTGTCTCTCAAGTAGTCAAATCCGAATTCATTATTTGTGCCGTAGGTAATGTCCGAATTGTATGCGGCCTTGCGTTCATCATCATTCAGGCCGTGTAGTATACAGCCCACGGAAAGCCCCAAAAATTTATAAATATGCCCCATCCATTCCGTATCTCGTCTTGCCAGGTAATCGTTCACCGTAATAATGTGAACCCCTTTGCCTGTAAGCGCATTCAGATACGCCGGCAGTGTTGCCGCCAAAGTCTTGCCCTCACCGGTCTTCATTTCAGCAATCTTCCCCTGATGAAGAACGATGCCGCCAATGAGTTGGACATCAAAATGCCGCATATGAAGTGTACGTACAGACGCTTCCCTTACGGTTGCAAAGGCCTCCGGAAGAATATCATCAAGGGGTTCGCCATTGTTCAGGCGCTCCTTGAATACTGGCGTCCGGGTTTTAAGCTCTTCATCGGTCATGGACTGAATTTGGGGTTCGAATGCATTGATCTTTTCAACCAGGGGTTTAATCTTATTTAATTCCCGTTCATTTTTGCTTCCAAAAACTTTTGTCAATAGACTCATAACCATTTAAAATTATATTCCTCCTGAATCGGATGTTTTCTTAGATTCGACATGCCACAACAACGGTTTGGTCTGACCCGTTTATTTTATATTCGCATGCAAATTTTTAGCCAATATATCATTATTTAATGGATTTTGCAAAATACTGTTGAGATAATTCGCCGAATCAATTATGGATTAGAAGTTATTTTTTGATAAGAAAGAAAAGACGTCTGAATAGAAAATTTGGGATTTGCAATCGATTTAATTCAGGATGTATTTATTCGGATTTACAGGAAGGCCGTTTAATAAAATTTCATAATGGAGATGATGGCCGGTGCTGCGCCCAGTGTTGCCCATCAACGCTATGACATCACCTCTTTTGACCGCCTCACCCTGTTTTTTTAATGTCTTATGAATATGTCCATAGCGGCTAACCATCCCGTGACCATGGTCGATTTTAATCATATTACCATAGAGGCCGTTTTTTCCGCTAAACGTTACAACACCATCTGCAGTCGCTATGATTTCTGTTAACTTTTTGCCTGCAATGTCAATCCCTTTGTGGAATTCGCGAAGACCGGTAAATGGTGAAATCCGATATCCGAATCCCGAGGACAACCATCCCTCTGTTGGGCGGATTGACGGTGTAGAAGACAAAAGATTACGTTGGCTTTTAAGACTCTCATAAAGAGATTCAAACACTTTTTGCTGACTGACTGAGGCCAGAGCAAGCCCTCGGGTCTGTTCATGCATTTCGCGTAATAGGGTGTTATGTTTTTCAGTAAGCGGAAGTTGTGAGTCAAGATCTTCGGGAATGGAACCGCCGATACCAAAGAGACTGTCTTGTTCGGAAGAATTTTCAATATTGGCGATAACCCGAATCTTTTTTTCAAAGGTGTCTAATTTAACGAGACTGGTCTTTATGGAATTAATTTCATCTGCAAATTTTTGAATCTGCTTTCGCTGGTTGAGGATTTCATCCGACTGTTTGGCGATTAAATTTTGAGCCTCTTGTTTGTTAAATGTTATCTTAACGTTAAGATAATCGAAAAATACAACCAAGGTAATAAACAAAAAAAATCCCAGACAACCGCTGATAATCCATAAATGACGTTTGGAAACGGCCAACTGCCTCACCGTCCTGCCCGTATAACTCAGAATATAAAATGAAATTTTCTCGTTCATGATCATCTTGGCGGTTTAATAAAAATACCGATCAACAAAAACTCCTTTAATTCCATTCATATTTTGATTAACGTCGATTCATCGGATCACGATATACGAAATCCCAATAGAAAAAACTCCCGTAAAAAGAGCACTTTAATATTTGATTTTTGTTATATCTTATCATGAAGGTGACGATTTGTCAAGGTTTTGGGAAAACAAAGGTACGCAATCGAAAATCGAGATAAAACACATGAAGACAGAATAACGGGGAACTCTGTCTTTCCCCGTTATTCTGTATAATGGGGTTAGGCAATTCCAAGTCTAAATTTAAGGGAT
>JAWOIY010000195.1:0-5987 GCA_046484425.1 Desulfobacterales bacterium
ACTATTTCCTTTTTGAATAGCTGTTTCACATATCCCATATGATCAAAGAAAAGGAAAAATGAAAATTAGAAAGGGCTGGTGAAAAGGTTAAGAGAAATCCATATAAAAAGTCACTGCTATGGGGTTCCTGTCTATGACACCCTAAGTATCAGAGGCTTTATTTTCTTTCGATATCATTTTTCAATAAAGGCGAACCCTTTTTTTGGGGTTTGCCTTTATGCAATTTTGTAAGAAATAAGATACATGCACTTTAATTGAGGCGCTTTTTCCGGTGCTTTTGGCAAGATCACAAAGGTTTGACAAGCCGGATTTTCGTGAGGTAATCTCAATGTATCAAAAGTTTGAAGACTGAAAGGCGGACTACAAAATATAGTGTTCGCTTTATTTGTTTCGATTGAAGAATATCAGTCGAATCCCATATTGTTTTTTAATAAAACCCAAACCTGTCTGGACTTAACCCTGATATTCAGACATTTTAATTGGATAAGATTATCACGCAGGTGTAATATTTAGATAATTCAGAACAGAAATGGCAGACCAACCCAAAAATCCACGCATTCTGATAGTAACGCCGGAAGTCACCTATTTGCCGGACCGCATGGGAGATATGGCCTCCTTTTTTACGGCCAAAGCAGGGGGCCTTGCCGACGTTTCAGCCGCCCTGATCACGGCCCTGTTTGAACAGGGGGCCGAAGTGCATGTCGCCCTTCCGGACTACCGTGCCATCTTCAGTAACGGGCTGACCCCTGTTTTAAAAAAAGAGCTCCGTAGAATCCATCGCATAATGCCCGATGATCACATCCATCTGGCAAGAGACCGGGCCTTTTATTACATCAACCGTGTGTACTCTGGGTATGGAGAAGAAAACATTAAACTCGCCCTGGCGTTTCAGCGCGAGGTAATCAGTCATATCGTCCCCCAAGTTCAACCGGATCTGATTCATTGTAACGACTGGATGACCGGTCTAATTCCGGCGATGGCCCGGCGGATGGGAATCCCCTGTCTTTTTACGATTCACAATGTACACACCGTAAAGATAACCCTGGCCTATATTGAGGACCGGGGAATCGATGCCGCCTATTTCTGGCAGAATTTGTATTGCGAAAATATGGCCGAAAGCTATGAAGACGCAAGGGATGCCATTCCCGTAGATATGCTCACCAGCGGAATTTTTGCCGCTCATTTTGTCAATGTCGTTAGTCCGACCTTCCTGGAGGAAATTGTCCACGGGAAGCATCATTTTGTCGAGCCTTCCATCCAACGGGAATTGACCAATAAATATTATGCCGACTGTGCCTATGGAATTCTGAATGCACCGGACCCGGCTTTTGATCCTGCCACCGACAAACACCTCAACAAAAATTACAGCGTGGGGAACTTTGTTACGGGCAAACGGGCAAACAAGCTGTTTTTGCAGGACAAGCTGGGCCTAATTAAAGACGAAAAAGCACCCGTCTTCTTCTGGCCATCCCGGCTCGACCCGGTTCAAAAGGGATGCCAACTGCTATCGGAAATTTTTTACCAGCTTATTTCGAAATACTGGGACCAGAATCTACAGGTCATCTTTGTCGCCTACGGCAATTACCAGATGATATTCAGAGACATTGTCAATTATCACGGATTTCAAAACCGCGTAGCAATCTGCGATTTTGATTACCGGCTGGAGCATTTGACGTACGCGGCTGCGGATTTTATCCTGATGCCCTCACGTTTCGAGCCCTGCGGCCTTCCGCAAATGATAGCACCGCTTTACGGCGCCCTTCCGGTGGCCCATGATACCGGCGGGATCCATGATACCATTAAAGATCTGAATGTTGAAAACAATTCCGGCAACGGCTTTTTGTTTAAAACCTTTGACGCCAATGGCCTCTTCTATGCTATCAACCAGGCCATGAACTTTTTTAATTTGCCCAATCGCACAAAGGCAAAGCAAATCAAAAGGGTCATGACCGAAAGTGCCGCCCAATTTACCCATGCCGCAACTGCTCGGCAATATATCGAGCTTTATGAGAAAATGTTGAAGCGCCCCTTAATTATTTAACTGAAAACAAACGTATAGCCAATTAGCAATTGAGTTATTGTCGCGGAATATTTTAGCCCTTATCGTTCATGGATTAGTGCCCTACGGTGAGTATCCCGCTGGCGGCGGCGCTAAGGATAGACTGGCAAGGTGTCTGAAATTTGAAGACATCATACTTTACAATATCATTACAATTTACATGATAAACAAAGCTGTATAATTACTGTTTAGAGCGATCTACATGCCTAAATTGCGATTTCTATTACTTATATTGGAGGGCCAATGGAAAGAGCAATCATCGGTTTCATTGGAGTCATTGTTGGCGCGATCATCGTGGCAGGTTCAAACTATCTGATTGCGAGCAAGCGTGAGCGGGCAGATACTCAGAAAGAGAACCGTAACCACGTCATCGAGATTAAGCGAGCATCACGCTTGATTGACGCAGACCTGTCACGCGCAAATGCCGCGGCGAAGATATGTGTTGAGAAGAGGCATTGGTGGAGTGCCGATGCATATCCACTTACCATAGAAGGGTGGCAACAATATCGTGGCATCATTGCTCCGGAGTTATCTTACAACGCTTGGGTGACGGTGAGAGTCGCGGTCGAGGCGGTAGATAACCTAAAGACGGCCCGAGACATATCAATCAATTTCGCGGAGCAGAGCGAAAATAATCTAACTGCAATGGCCAAGGAACTCGCGGAGGAGTTCGAGAGTATCCAAGCTTGGCTAACCGCAATAAGTAAGGAGAAAACCGTGGAGGAGATCGAAGGTTTACACGCTCGACTAACAACATTTAGGAACAACACCGAGAAGCGGATCACAGTTATGCGAGTTCGTCAAACCGAAATCCCCGACAGCACTGCGAAGCAGATCGTTCTCATGCTAAATGACATCGAAGCCGGACGCATCGCTCTCTCTAAATTTATGCTCGACCAGTCGCCGTAATACTGCTCAGGGAGTAGTGTATAATGATTGTACGGGGTGCGAATGCGTTCGGCGAAGTGTAATCGAACCTCATTTCCGATTTAGATCAAGAACTGCTCCAATTCCAGAGAGAGCGGTCTCACCAGTCACTCAAGCTGGCGTTGCCAGCGATCGGACTTTTCAAACTCAACGCCCTGGTTCTCTGGCAACGCAGCTTAGTTCCAATCGTTGCGGATACCTGCAATGTATCCACCATTCAAAAAACAGTTCAATTGATTATGATATCATATTCTGAAAATCGAACTGCCAAGGAATGTATTGACCCGCCTTGCGATTCTGTCAAATCAAATCTGGGTCGTGGCAATTTAGTAGTATAAAAATCATCTTAATAGTATATCGCCCCATAACATCAGCCAGCATACCCTATCCTATATCACCAATCCTTTTCTCTATTAATAACCGGTTTGCAGGGTGGTAGGGATGATACTACTGTGAGGTTCTTACTATTTTACTATGCTAATCAGAAACGGGATGGGATTGATAGCAGGGTGGTTTTATGCTTTGCGGTTTGATGCTGGGGTGGTTTGTGCTGGACAGATGGACACTATTACTATTTTACTACTGAACCCAGAGAATGCTTTCCAGAGCGCCGGCAACAAAATTTATTTTAAACGCTTTTTAAACCCATACCTTTCCTCGGGTTTCGACTCTAACTCCTGTTAAAATGGCAATCAGCGCGTCACAGAGGTATTTCTACACGCCGGATCTGGAACAAACATCGATGCTGATAAAAGGCCTAATCGACAGGTTAAAGGGAATTTTGAATTTTAAAAAATCGACATAAACAAAGAAGATTTTCCAGGCAGGTTTGAAGTCTGATTGTTTGAGGAACTTTATCAAGCGCCATTGATACAAGCCCGGCAGCATAATCTTGTTGGAGACATCATCAGAGAAATATAAAATCTTACCGGGAACAAAGGAATGTTTTAAAGTCCGGGTAGCTCGGATCATGCAAAGCATCATAATCTTGTTTATGGACCCAGTTGTGATGAGCAACAAACCAATTCATCATCAACTTGTTCCAGGAAGATTTTTGATTCGTGAGAAAAGATGAGATTTTCATTCATCTTCTTAAAGATTCATCTTCTTAAAATCTCATCTACTTGTACATACCAAATTTTGACCAATTTACAGAAAAGTCGGTCAATTTTTGACCAATTTACAGAAAAGTCGGTCAATTTTTGACTGATTTAAATTAGTCAATTTTTGACCGGTTTTTCAGAAAGAAAAACTTCATCCCTGAAAAAGCGCTCAATAACCTTATCATTTAATTTGCCAGCCTCCATTACCTTTACCTTTTTCCATGTGCCCAGAATATAAACACTCTGCCCACTTTTTTTGCCTTTGGGAACCAGATACTCAACTTTGATTATTCCGGCTTTTTTAAATTCGTTGATGTATTTTATAACCGTATTTTTGCTTATGCCACAATCTTTGCCAATCTTTCCGGAAGTTGAACAATATGCCAGTAAACCCTTATCATAATATTTTTCTTTGATCGGATATCCTTTAGTATCAATCCACTCGCTTCGAACTAAATTCGCCCATATCCAATCATAGACTGTCCCAGGACCTTTAAATAATTCCCTGTATGATCTATTCCTGATAACCCCGCGTTCTGTGATCATGTAATAATCATCACCTGGTTGTCGTTCCCGCTTAATAATTTCAATTTTGTTGGATTCCTTTTTTTCTGTTTTTGTAGGTTCAGAGATTTCTTTACAATTATTTTTTCCCTTGATGGTTGATTTAGAGTGGGGTTTTTTACCGGCTCTTATATCCCTCAATTCTTGCCATAACCCTTTGCTGATGTGGCCAACTTCTCGAACATCGTTAGGTAGATCGTAACTGTCCCTGATCTCCTCTATAATCCTATTTTTTATATCCGAGCCATAAAATTCCGATATGGCGTGCATGTTTGACATCTTTCCAAGACCAAAATCATACATCTGAATGTCAGAATAATATTCAATCGCTTCTTGTATCATCTTTTCATGGTGTTCAGGCGTATTATATTCTTCTATGAGCCGCCTATTGATCTCTGCCTGAAGCTCAGCAAACGATTGTTCGTCATCAGCATCATCTTCATAGTCTTCTGGAATAGGTCTCCCCGCCTTTGACTGAATATATTCCCTGAGTCCGTGGGCAAAATCTTTTGGCTCACTTTTAGGTCTAGGTGGAACCTTTTTAATGCCATATTTCTGGGTTTGTTTTTTTATATGCTCGATAAAAGCTTCTTTGTCTTCACATTGGGAGTATTCATTTAATCCTGCAGGCTTCCAATCGTCCCTTTCTTCATCTTCGTAATCACGGTAATCATATCTGCCTGTATCTTCATCATAATCATATTCGTACATTTTGCCTCGCATTCTTATCCCCCGCCATTGTATTCAGTGTGGGTGGGGGCAGCGAGGAGGCCCGTTCAGCAGAGGTGCGACCTCTACCTAACCCACACCGTTTGTGGCCCGTTCAAAAATAAAGCAGATCATTTTTTCCTTACCTATATAATGTTATAAAAAACCGGTTTTATTAAGTAATGAAATGAAATTCTTTAAACTTTTTATTATAAAAGCCCACTAAAATGAAACAGCCCTTTCCTTAAATTATTTGCTATGTATTTCTGCTAACTTATTGCCGGCCTCGCTCAATTTATACAAATTGAAAGCAAGAACTGAAATGTCGCAATTATTAAGCATTGTATTGTAAATCGCACAATCTTCCTGCAAACATGGTTTATCTAAAATCGGACAATATTTTTCTTTTTTTCGTTTACGCATTATTAGTTTCCTCCCTTTCTTGCCAAGTCATCATTGGCTTTTTTTGCCGCTGCCGAGAGTGTAAATCCTTGATGCTGATATTCATTGATTCGAACTATCAGGTCGATTTGAGCTGGGGTATATCTGCGATAAGCCCTTTCACCACAGACATTGCGCTCCGGCTTTGGGATGTGTTTTCCTTCCCAGGATCGAAGTTTCCGTTG
>JAWOIY010000216.1:0-10513 GCA_046484425.1 Desulfobacterales bacterium
CGTTCCAAACTCTTGGCAATGGACATTCCCAGGGATGTTTTTCCGGTTCCGGGCGGTCCGGCAAAACAGAGCACCGGGCCTTTGGGCTCCAGTTTCACCTTTTTCTTGAAAAGTGCTTTCTCGATGGTTGACCGGATCTCATTGAGCTTTAACGGTTTTGTCAGGTAGTGGTAAGATCCCTTTTTCATGGCTTCAATGGCCGTTGACACCGTGGCGTACCCCGTAATGATGATGACTTCGGTATTTGGGTTGATATCTTTGGCTTTTTCCAGAACCGTTATACCGTCGACTTTCCCCATTTTAAGATCCGTTACAATAACATCAAAGGCGCTTTTTCCCAAAAACTCCAGCGCTTCCGACCCGTTGGAGGCGGTATTGACCTGATAGCCGTCTTTTTTAAAAACATGCTCCAGGTTCTGACGGGTGATTTTTTCATCATCCACCACCAGTATCTTATGCCGGCCCGACATCTTTAAAATCCTGACGGAAAGATGCTCCAGAATCCTGTCTTTTATTTTGGCCAGTCCGAAATGATCTTCATTGAGAATCGACTCGGCCCGTTTAATATCGAGATTGTCATCCGTCATCTTGTTCCAGGGGAGACTCACCAGATAATCGATATAGTTGACGCCAATGGTGTATTCAGCACTTGAAGGCGAAGTTTTTGTCAGTCGCTCAATTTCTTTATATACGACTTTTTCCACCGGTACGGGCATCCTGGCTTTTCGAATTTCTTCTCTTAGTTCTTCCAGTTCCGACGGCAGTTCCTTTAATGTCCCTTTTTCTTTTTTAAATATGCGCATGATAGGGTTCCTCTGTTTTTTATATAAAATCAGATTCAACTGAGGCACGCAATAATTTTTTCTTGGGCGAACATTAGAAATCGTTCGATGTTACAATCCGCAACGAAGCGTTCTTATTTTGCAATACAACATAACCTATTCTTTTTAATAGGTATCTTTTTACTACCACAAAGAAGCATTGCAGATTGCAACTATTTTTTAGTATTTCGTCTTCACCCTAAACCCAAAACTAAACTAATATTATCAATATGTTAAATCTTATTCGTTATTGTTGGCACAGGAGTTGCTCTACCAATGGTCAAGAATAGAAAAATAAATCGCACCAAGGAGGAATTCAGCCATGTTTAAATTCAAAGAGACGTTCGACAGAATGATGGCGGCAATTACGTTTGCTGAAGCCAATGAACATGAACTTGCACTCGATATCATGCATGACCGGCCGGAAAAGGAAAGCCGGAGAAGGGTCGATGTCCAAATTCGACGCAGCGAAGAAAACCGGCCGCAGATGCGCATTTAGCCGGGCCGGTGTGCCGAACGGTAAAAGGGGATAAAAATGAAAAAAGTTTTATTGGCCATAGACGGTATGACACCCGACGGAAAAGCTTTCCACTACGCGCTTGCACTTTGCAAGCGAATAATGGCGGAATTGAGCATATTTCAGATTATCCGGCCACAGTATTATCGAGAATATAAAAAAAAGATCCGGAAGAAAGGTTTTATCGCGAGAAAGTTTGTTGAAGGGTCCATGGTGGCGGCCACCTTTGCCGAAGCCGGTGAACATGAGATCGCTTTGGATGTCATGGCCGAAGCCTCAACGGAAATCAAACGTCTCTTGCAGGAATGCAAAGAGGCAGGCGTTCATTGTCATTTTTCGATCAAGCCGGGGAATCCTGAAAAGGAGATTGTCAATTATGTAAACGATCATCGGAACGTTGTTTTGACCATTTACGATGTATCCGGTCCGGATGTCAATGAAGCCGCCAAAGTTTCTAAAAAGGAAGATACACTCACAAGAATAAGAAAAGGTTTATCTGTTCCCCTGGTCACGGTCCACGATTAGAAATCAAAAGAAAAAGGATTAAATAAATCGAAAAGGAGATAAAAAATGGCGGGAATTATTGGAAGAATCAAACAAAAGCTGGGTAGAGCCGGTGATAAAATGGACAAGTACCAGGAGGCGATCACATTTGCCCAAGCCGGTGAATCTGAATATGCCGTGGAGGCGATGGCTGAGCAAAAAGAAGAACAGGCACTCACAAAGCTGCTGGTGATGGGCAGGGAAAGCACTTTTTCAAAGGAGATCATCGACTATGCTCTGGAAATGGCGCAGCGGATGTCCTATGACATTCTGGCCTTAAATACGGCGCCTTTGTCCTGCGAAACATTCAAGCTCTTTTCATCTTCCCGCAATCAGGTCTGTGAAGAGTTTAAGGGCATGTCTGAAAAGAATGCCGCTTTATTTCAGGAGGCTGCTGCTGAAAATGGAATCCATTTTGAACACATCGTGATGTTCAGCGAGCCGGAAGAGGCGTTGGAATCCATCACCAAAGAACACAGAGACATCGCTTTTGTGGTTTCGGAAACGGTGGAAGATCGTGCTGATAACAGAATCGAAGAGGGCGAACGACTCCGAACCAATCTTTTCGTTTATTCCATGGTGTAAAGGGGTATCGGGATAGCAAGATCTCGGCATCGAGAAGTAATCCGCGAAAACCCATCGGGGACCAATAACCAAATGACTCTATAAAAACTTGAAATCCGGCCTTTACAAAAAAAAGCCGGATTTTTTTTGGCAAAAAATTAAATATAATCACGAAAACTCGAAAGCACGAAATAAAACATATTGTAATTGTTTAGGTTTTTGAAAAAAATCTGTTTTTTTGAAAGCTCCAGGTATGTTTAAATTTTTTCTGAAAGAACTCGTAGATAACGGCTCGTAATGAAAAAACCGGTTTTAGCTCTGAAAATGGTTTTGATTTTAAGGCCATATGATCGCACTCAAGCTAATCCAGAATGGTTTTTTCATAACGAACCGTAATCCACTCAAACAGTTTCCAGTAAAAATTTAAACATACCTGGAGCGAGTCATTTTTAACAGGCTAAACTCTTACAAAATATTCTTTTTCGTGTTTTTAAAATTTCGTGCTTTCGTGATAAAATAATTGTTTTTGTTCAAGTTTATCCGGTTACCCGATGATCATAATTACCTGCCCGGTGGCCACCTCAGAGTCTTTTTGAACCCGAATCTCCTGAACAATACCGTCAATGGAACTGCCAATATTATTTTCCATTTTCATGGCTTCCATGGTCGCAACGGTTTGCCCCTTGGTCACCGGGTCCCCGACTTTTACCTTGACATCCATGATACGTCCGGGAATCGGAGCGACAATTTCACCCGCAGCGAGCACTTTTTTGGGAGCCGGAGTGTGGGCCGGTGCCGCCGGTCTTGCCGGAGCCGCAACAGGAGCCGCAACCGGTTCCGACGCTTTGGGAGACGCTGGCGCCGGTTTCGGAGGAGACGCCGGTGAGAGAGCTGTGGCGATGACCGGTGCAGCAACACCGGACGGCACCGGGCGCAAATGGGGTGAGCCGGTTGCGATGTCTTCGTAGTTTTCAATCAGAACCTCAAAGGGTTGGCCGTTGACGTTTACTTGAGCGATGCCGTCCCTGATGTCTTTGATTTCGACTTCAAACTTCTGGCTGTTGACTTCAATTTTATATTTCATAAAAATCCTCACCGATTCTGTAAGCGATTACTGCGGTTTGTGGGTATAAATCGGGCGTTCATGACCCGTTCACGGCCCTGCCGGACCCAGGACGATGTTGCCGGAGTGAAAAAATGGGTGACCACCTCGGGTCGGGATGCTGAAAAATGCAAATGCAGGGCAACACCGACGGCTGCGGCCAGTTCCGATCCGGGTGCTTTGGCCGGTTGAATACCGGGTACCGGGGCTTCCGGTTGCAATTGACTTTCTTTTTCCATCATCGCCTTTTTTTTATCAAACATCTGAAAGACCTTGCCTGACAGAATCATGGCGATCATAAGGATGGACAGGACCAGAAAAATACCGAAGAACCGGATAAAAAGGGTTCCCAGGGCATATCCCCAAAAAGAGTCCTTGGGTCCCCCCACCAAGGTAACCCGGCCGTCGGCTGCACCGTCACTGTCAAAAGGCCCCCCGTCCTTTACGGAAATCACCAGTTGTTGGACCAGGTCGGGGAGGCTGATGTTCTGTACCTCGCCGTTCATCCAGGGTGCTTTTGTCTTTTCATTGAAAACCCAGTACTGGGTCGAGCTGCTGAAAAAATTGGACGTTACGGACACCTTAGCCTCGCCGCCCGGAGAAACCTTGTCGATCTTGATTACATAAAGTTCGGACTTGAAATCCTTATTGTCGATGCCGGGATGCGCAGCCTCTTTAAAATCCATGCCTTCAACATCAATGAGACGGCCCTCTGAAACCTGGAAACGGATCAAAACACTGGTGCTCTTCGCGCGGGGAATAAGCTTGGCCGTGATCACATCTCCTTCGCGGGCAAATTGGGGCTTGGGCTTTTCCAGATCTTCACCGAATGCCGCCCAAACTGCGGTCCGGGGCGTTAGGGAAAGCATCACCAATGCGAAAATGAGCCCTGTCCAAAAGGTTCTTTTGAGAAATCCATGGGGTATTTTGGTCATAATATTCTCCTACATGAACATGGCGATGAACATTCCCGCTGCGGCGGCAGAACCGATAAGGCCGGCAAGGTTAGGTCCCATGGCATGCATGATGAGCCAGTTGTCGGGATCGGCTTTCAGGCCTTCGATTTGAGAAACTCGGGCTGCCATGGGGACTGCGGAAACCCCTGCGGAACCAATGAGCGGATTCATCTTTTCCTTTAAAAACAGGTTCATGATGTGGACGGTAAGGACGCCGCCGAATGTGCATATAATGAAATCCAGAAGCCCAAAGCCGAAGATCAGCATCGGTTTCCAGGTTAAAAAGACATCCGCCTGCATGGTCGCTCCCACCGAAAGCCCCAGGAGTATCGTGACAATGTTCATCAAGGCGTTTTGGGCCGTATCGCTCAGCCGTTTCACCACGCCGCATTCTCGCATAAAATTTCCAAACATGAACATACCTATCAGCGGCGCTACAGCAGGGATGAGAAGAATAATAAAAATGGTACCGATGAGCGGGAATAAAAGCTTTTCCCGGGCAGACACGGGCCTGAGTTGTCTCATCTTGATCCGGCGCTGTTCAGGGGTGGTCATCAGGCGCATGATGGGCGGCTGGATCAAAGGGACCATGGCCATGTAAGAATAGGCGGCCAATGCATTGGCGCCTAACAGTTGCGGCGCCAGCTTGGCCGTCAGGTAAATCGTGGTTGGGCCGTCCGCACCGCCGATGATCGCCACCGAAGCGGCTTCTTTCAACGTAAATCCGAAAAAGAGGGTCCCGCAATAGGTAATGAATACCCCGAGCTGGGCGCCGGCGCCGATGATCAGTGTTTTCGGGTTGGCGATCAACGGTCCGAAATCGGTCATTGCTCCCAGGCCTAAAAAGATCAAACAGGGGATGATCTCCCACTCGATGCCGTATTTGTAAAAGGCCCGGATGAGTTCGGGGTTGCCGTGTTCCGAAAATCCCATCAGCGGTGCAAGGGGGAAATTAACCAGAAAAATTCCAAACCCGATGGGGACAAGCAGCAGCGGTTCATACTCCTTGGCAACGGCCAAATAAAGGAAAAAAAAGGAAATCAAAACCATAATCACCTGGCCGACGGACAGGTTCGGTATGCCTGTCTGGGTTAGAAGGATGCTCTTAATCAGTTCAAGTACTTGGTCCCAGTTCATGTAAAGGTCTCCTTTCTGAAAGATCTACAGGGGGATATTTCCATGTTTTTTAGGGGGGTTGCTGTCTCGTTTGTTGCTGAGCATCCTTAAGGCCTGGACGATTTTCAGCCGGGTATCCGCAGGATCGATGACCTCGTCGATATAGCCATGTTCTGCGGCCTTGTACGGATTCGAGAATTTTTCCCGATAGTCGTCGATCAATCGCTGTCTTTCCACTTCAGGATTATCGGCTTTTTTAATCTGACTGCGGCAGATGATATTTACGGCGCCGTCGGCGCCCATAACTGCGATCTCCGCATTGGGATACGCCATGATGATATCGCCCCGGAGATGTTTTGAACTCATGACGATATAGGCGCCGCCGTAGGCTTTGCGTGTGATGACGGTCACGCGCGGTACAGTGGATTCGGCAAATGCATAGATCAGCTTGGCGCCGTGCTTGATGATGCCGCCGTGTTCCTGGTGGGTGCCGGGCATGAATCCGGGGACATCCTCGAAAATAACCAACGGAATATTAAAACAGTCGCAAAAACGGACAAACCGGGCGCCTTTATTGGAGGCATTGATGTCGAGAACACCGGCCATTGCCGCGGGCTGGTTGGCGACAATGCCCACCGGCATACCATCGAACCTGCCGAAACCAACCACGATGCTGGGCGCCCAGTGTTCATGCACTTCAAAAAAATAATTGTCATCCAGGCAGGCCGTAATGACGTTGCGCATGTCATAGGGCTTGTTGGGGTCAGAAGGGACGATCTCGCTAAGGCTTTCTTCTCGACGCATGGGATCATCACCGGTTGAGCGGCGGGGCGGATCTTCCATGTTATTCTGGGGCAGAAACGACATGAGTTCTCGTATTTTTTCGATACAGGTTTCATCATTGGAACAGGGAAAGTGAGCTACACCGCTTTTGGAACTGTGCGCCATTGCACCACCAAGCTCTTCCATCGTCACGTCTTCCCGGGTCACGGCCTTGACCACCTCGGGCCCGGTGATAAACATATAACTGGTATTTTCAACCATAAAAACCCAGTCGGTCAGTGCCGGAGAATAGACGGCCCCTCCGGCTGAAGGGCCCATAATGGCGCTGATCTGGGGGATGACCCCGGATGCCAGGACATTCAGGAGGAATATGTCGCCGTATCCGGCCAGACTCATGACCCCTTCCTGGATTCTTGCACCGCCGGAGTCGTTGAGTCCGATCACCGGCGCACCCACCCGCATGGCATGCTGTAGAACCTTACAGATTTTTTCAGCATGGGCCAGAGAAAGAGAACCGCCGTGTGCGGTAAAATCTTGCGCAAAGACAAATATCTGTCTTCCGTGCATCAATCCGTGGCCCGTAACGACGCCGTCCCCGGGGATCTTTTTCTTTTCCATACCGAAATCGGTACAGCGGTGCATCTTAAAGCGATCGAACTCGACAAACGTTCCATCATCCAGAAGTTTGTCGATCCGCTCACGAGCGGTAAGTTTCCCGGATTCGTGCTGCTTTTTAATTCGGTCGGGACCGCCGCCTTCCATAGCTTTTCGATTCATTTCCTCGAGTATTCCGAGAATCTCTTTCGAATCCATGTATTCTCCTTTTTAATAAAACAGCCATCGTGTTTTTGAAATCGATTTGTTTCAAAATTACCAAACTATTACAACAATGGAAAAGATGTCAGACAATGACCATGCATTGGCCCGTTTTCGACACAATGAATATTCAGAAGCCTTTAGCAAAAAATAATAAAGGATTCAATCGAAAAAAAAGAAGACCGGTTTTTTATGATCTAAAATTGATGGTATCGTAAAAAGTCGATATTGTCGCTTCCATCGGTTTCGCTAAATTTCAAGAACTCGGCGCAAGGGCTTCAAACAGCTTGAAATCTTTAACGCTTCACCGCTTGAAACGCTGATTCCCCAAATGCTCAAATGTCGCTCACAAAAGACTTTTTACGAGTTTGTCAAGATTGAAATTAATATCCGCTGATGGATACCTAATCATCGGAAAATCGGAATCAGTAGTACGCATATCATCCGAAAGCCAGTTCTTATGAAAAAGGTCGGATTTTTAACCAATTATTCCCTTACAAAGCATTACAATCTGCAACACCCCTTTCTTTTTTGCAACACCCTATAACCATATGTATTAACAGAAGTTTTAACTTTAGATCGTAATTATATTGCATTTTGCAACATCTATATTGTGCATTTTATAAATTCCCACTATATAAATAAAATCTTCAATATCAATAACATATATTGGGATTGTCGAAGTTGGCACGAATGATGCTCGTTCCTGTGGCAAAATTTCATAAAACGCAGACAAGGGATGTTTTAACAACCTATAATGGAGGAGATATGGATGCACATTTTATTTTCAGCCTGGCAATGGTCGCTTTTGCGTTTTGGTTATGTTTTAAATTTAGAAAAAATAAGAAGAAATAGCAGGTTGATAGCCAGTTGATTTTTATGACTATGCGACTACGCGAGGAGCAGAAATGAATTTTTTAGCAATGACACCTGAAATGATTTTGACAATGATTGTACTGGTTTTTGTCGTCGTCCTGTTTATTTTTGAATGGGTTCGCGTTGATGTTGTGGGGATTATCATGATGGCATTGCTCCCCCTTATCGGTCTGGTAACGCCGAAAGAAGCATTTGTCGGCTTGAGCAGTAATGCCGTTGTTTCCATCATTGCGGTCATTATTATCGGCGCCGGTCTTGACAAGACGGGGGTAATGAACAAAGTGGCCGGCCCCATCATCAAGCTGGCCGGCAACAGTGAAAAAAAGGTGATTACCCTTATATCCGGAACCGTGGGAATTATTTCGAGCATGATGCAGAACATCGGCGCTGCGGCCCTGTTTCTTCCAGCCACCCAGCGGATCGGCAAAAGAATGGGGGTGCCGGTATCCCGGATTCTGATGCCCATGGGTTTCTGTGCCATCATCGGTGGGACCATCACGCTGGTGGGGGCCAGTCCCACGATTCTCCTGAATGATCTGATGGTTCTGGGAGGAAAAAAGCTTGAGCCCTTCGGACTTTTCACCCAGACCCCCATCGGCATCTGCCTGCTTGCCAGTGCCATCATCTATTTTATCCTTTTTGGGAAATTGGTTCTTCCGGCAGCAGAGGGCGAAGCGGAAAAGGGGGTTACGGCGCTGCTTATGGAGGCCTACCAGGGGCTTGAAAATACGTTCGAGATCCATATCCCGGATACCTTCGACGGCCCTAAAACTTTGGAAGAACTGGCCATCAGGCCAAAGTTTCTGGTGACCGTTGTGGCCATCAGTTTTACGGCAAGAAAAGAAAAAACATTTGTGCCGAAAAGCAGTCATAAGATTTCTCCGGGAGATGACATTGCTGTTATCGGAAAGGAAAAAATGGTTAGAATGCTGGCCGGAGAATACGGCTGGGAGATCAAGGGCGGGTTGGATGTTTTCGGAGAGAGCCTGACGGTTATTAATGCCGGAATGGCGGAAACGGTAGTCTCACCCCGATCCGAACTCATCGGCAAAACCATGAGCCAGGTTAATTTTAAGGAAATGTACGGTGTAAATCCTGTGGCGCTGTTTACCGGTAATAAGATCATTTACAGCAATTTAACCCATATACGGCTTCAAATGGGAGACACGCTGTTGCTTCAGGGGCCTTGGGAGAGATTTCACATTTTAAGAAATCAGCCGCAACCCCGTGCTTTGACATTTGCTACGGCTCTTGAGGGTGAAATCATGCGGCCGGAAAAGGCCAAACTGGCGGTGCTCTGGCTGGCGGTGTCTCTGGCGCAAATTATTTTTTTCAATATTCAACTTTCCGTGGCGCTGATGTCCGGAGCGCTCGGGATGATCATTACCCGTGTGCTCTCGGTGGATGAAGCCTATCATGCTGTGGACTGGATGACGGTATTCCTCTTGGCCGGTTTGATACCTTTGGGGATAGCATTTGAAAAAACCGGAACCGCCGCTTTTATTGCCAAGTTCGTCCTCGGGATGCTTGGAAATCCGACACCGATTGTGCTGTTGGCGGCGGTGGGTGTGATGACCTCTTTTTTCACGCTGGTGATTTCCAATGTCGGTGCAACGGTGCTTCTGGTTCCGCTGTGCATGAACATGGCGATCATGGCCGGCGGTGATCCGAGAATGGCGGCGCTGGTGGTGGGACTGTCCGCGTCCAACACATTTGTCTTGCCGACGCATCAGGTGAATGCACTTATCATGAGACCCGGGGGGTATCGTACCGTGGACTATGCCAAAGCGGGTGCAGTTATGACCGTTATTTTTTTAACCGTGGAATTGACCATTCTCTATTTCTTTTATGGAATTCAATAACCAAAGCCTGACCCTTCCCCATAACACGGGATCTTCGATGGGCCAGGATTCTTTACTTTTTCGTACGTTAAACTTTTGAGGGGTCGGGGTGTTTTTCCAAACAACCGCTACATGGATAATCTTTTTTTATACCGCATGAACTCGCGGCAAGGGATCGTAAAGAAAAAGCAGGAAACTATCTTTGAAATATCAATAGGTTGTCTGTATTATTTTAAAATTCTTTTAAAGATACGATTTCGGTTTGCGCCTGTTTTTTCTAACGATCCCTAAGCCACTCAGACAGCATCCGATTTAAAAAAAGATCATCCATTCCGCTATATTCAAGAATTTAGGAGAAAAACTCCCCGACCCCTGAAACTTTTAGTAACTGTTTTGAAAAGGGTATGATTCAGGAGGTGAGGGGTAATGGCGGTTATCACCATTTCTCGAGGAAGTTTCAGCCATGGGCGTGAGATCGCTGAAAAGGTAGCCGAAATGCTGGGGTATGAGTGTGTGAGCAGGGAGATTCTGGTAGAGGCCGCCCACCTGTTTAATGTATCGGAAAGAAAACTGATTCG
>JAWOIY010000048.1:0-6154 GCA_046484425.1 Desulfobacterales bacterium
TGCAATCATTGTGGTGGTATTCTGACTGGTCATAGCTATATGAAAAAGACAACTTCTAAGACCTATTCTTATTATAGATGCCTTAAAAGGGTGCAAAAAGGCGAGACAGCGTGTACCGGGGTCAGTTTGCCAGCTCAAGAATTAGAAGATTTCGTAATCGAAAAACTGTTTAACCTTTCAAAAAATAAAACTTTTTTAACTGATAAGAAAAAAATGATCGAGCTTTATAAGCTGAAAATTAATGAAAATGTTGATTTTAAAAGCGAGACTAAGAGAATAGATAAGCAACATTATGAATTAACAAAAAGAATGGACATATTGTTAGGCAAATTGGAACGAGAATTAATATCGGATGACGATTTTCAGAGAAGATATCAAAAGCTCAAAGCTGAACTGGAAAATTTGGAACAGGCAAAGGTAAAAATTCAATCATTGAGCATATCAAGACGACAAGCTTTAAAAAATTTAGAAGTTTCTTTTAATGAAATTGATAATTTCAATAATAATTGGGATTACTTAGATGATACGGGGAAAGTTTTGAGAATAAGGTCAATTGTAAAAGAAGTTAGAGTGGAGAAGAAAAAAATTGATATAGATATTTTCTTGGATGTTGCAGATCTGTCCCGCACGGACACGGATTCATTGCCGCAATCAGCATAAAACTTGAAGGGTAGGTGAGGGTTAGCGCGGCTCGTGAAATAGTTACTCGAAGATCCTCTAAGGGCTGCCGGAGGACTTCCAACACATGTTTTTTAAATTCGGAAAGTTCGTCCAAAAACAGCACACCATTATGCGCCAAGCTTACCTCACCGGGTCTCGGAACGTGACCACCGCCGATGAGTCCTGCATCCGATATGGTGTGATGCGGAGATCGAAAAGGCCGTTTCGTAACCAAAGCTTCGTCTTTTGGAAGCATTCCGATGACGCTGAATATTTTTGTCGTTTCAATGGCTTCTTCAAATGTTATGGGTGGAAGTATCGTGGGAACGCGTTTAGCCAGCATCGTCTTCCCGGAACCCGGAGGACCAATCATAATGAGGTTGTGCCCCCCCGCTGCTGCGACCTCAAGGGCTCGTTTGACATGTTCCTGCCCTTTGACTTCTGAAAAGTCGACGTCAAAATTGTCCACGTTATCAAATACATCTGAGATATCGGTTCTTTCAGGCTTTATTTGGGTGAATCCGCGGAAAAAACCCACAAGCTGAGACAGTGTTTTCACAGGCAAAACCGTTATTCCCGATACAACCGATGCTTCGCGACCATTGTCACACGGCACAATGATGCCTTCATATCCGGCATCCTTGGCAGCCAGGGCCATTGGAAGAGAACCTTTTACCGGTTTAATACGGCCGTCCAGTGAAAGTTCTCCCAGAATAAGGTATTTGGATATGCTTTTCTGGGGAATGACTTGAGTTGCTGTAAGTATCCCCAAAGCGATGGGCAGATCAAAACCGGTGCCTTCCTTTTTAATGTGAGCCGGCGCCAGGTTAACGGTGATTCTGTCATCAGGGAAGGTATAGCCCGAATTATTGATGGCAGACTTGACCCGTTCTTTGCTCTCTTTTACTGAAGCTTCCGGGAGTCCGACGGTGGTAAAGGTGGGAAGGCCGGATGTTATATCTACTTCCACTTCAACCAAAAATGCATCAATTCCAATAACAGCACTGCTCAAAACTTTTGCGAGCACGCTCACTCCTTTCATCAATCATCAGATGTTTATAAGGCGAGGTTATAGGACTTCTGCGGAACCGATAAAGTGAAGTCTTCCCGCCCCTGAAGGGCGGAGGTTCTGCCTTATGGCAGTGCTTCGGCGCCCGGGTAAGGATTTTTGTTAATTGAATATGGCTCTCTTTACCCCGTCTTAAACAACAGGGCTTGCAGGGAGCAGGCCAGTCAAGAAATAATACTTGTCAAGCACGAACAATACGCTATATTTAAGATGTGCTTAAAAATTAACCTTGATTTTTCTTTGTTTGTTTTTATATTAGTAAACTCTAGATAAATCAAATTTTCTATTCAATTAAATCATTTATTATGTATTTTCAACAAAGAACAGTCGCAAAAGCGGTGAAATGCTCGGGTATCGGAGTTCATTCGGGCAAAAAGGTCAATTTAACCATTAAGTCTGCACCGCCGAATCATGGTATCAAGTTCATAAGGACGGACCTTTTGGACTGCCCTGTCATATCCGCCAATTTTAATATGGTCGTAGATACAAGTCTGGCAACTGTTATCGGTTACGAGGGCTTTATCGTCTCAACAATAGAGCATCTTATGGCGAGCTTTTCCGGTCTATCAATCGATAATGCTCTGGTTGAGGTCGACAATTATGAGATGCCGATAATGGACGGAAGTGCCGGCCCATTCACTTCATTGATTAAATCAGCGGGAATAAAAGAATTGGACACTCCACGCTATTTTTTTGTCATTAAAGAACCGATCGAGCTTAAAAAAGACGGAAAAATGGTTGGTGTGTATCCACACTCGACGTATAAAATAACCTGTACCATTGAATATAATCATCCTCTGATCAATACGCAGTCATTTTCTGTGGACGTGTCGGACCATGCTTGGGAACGCGAAATCGCTAGAGCCAGAACCTTTGGTTTTTTGCATGAATATGAATACTTAAAACGATATGGCCTGGCCCGTGGTGTAACCCTTGAAAATGTGATTGCCATCGACAGCAAAAATATTCTCAATAAAGGGGGCTTGCGGTATCAGGATGAGTTTGTGAGGCACAAAATTCTCGATTGCATCGGCGATTTTTCACTTCTGGGGATGCCGATTTTAGGGCATGTGATCCTCAATAAATCCGGCCATGCCTTCAATCATTCTTTTT
Organism: Desulfobacterales bacterium; assembly: GCA_046484425.1. Taxonomy (GTDB): domain Bacteria; phylum Desulfobacterota; class Desulfobacteria; order Desulfobacterales; family UBA11574; genus UBA11574. Next base: position 2,843 of record JAWOIY010000048.1, read on the forward strand.
TAAAAAAATTCTTCACTGAAAAAGACTCATGGGAAACATGTACCATCAATGATATACGACGACTCCGATCTGACGATACCGTAATGGAAGACCTTTGAGAAATTTGTCACCCCAGTTTTGAATATCGCCGGGAATGCCTTTTTATGAGCCGGATTGTTGTCGAAAAAATGACGCCCCCGCTCATAACAACAAGAAGAACGGCAATCCAAACATACCCATGATATTCCACATTTTCCCGTGCTACCGAAATCCCGAATGAGCCGAACAAAAAAACAATGAGCATGAAAACAATCACACCGATGCATACGGCTTCGGAGTCATACCAGGGAACAATTGATTTCCTAAATACAGGGTTTGGATCGATACGCATAATCTTATCTACAGTTAAAAAATTGCCTGTTAAAAATGCGACTTACGAACATTTTGTAAAGCCGCAAAAATGACAGATCATGCAGCTCTCTTCAAAGCTGATCGTATGACCGCATTCCGGACAGATTTCGCCGAGGAGGCTGTTTCCATATCTTTTTTGTTTATAAGAGTCATCTTTCAAATATCGTTTCTCAAGAATCCGGCCGATGGCATCCGGTATGGATAAGACCAGGCCGCCATCCTGGAAAACCGGATGTTCTCCACCGATACCTTTGAGCTGTTCGACAACTTTTTCCACCTTTACACCTGACCTTAAAGCAAGGGAAACAAGACGGCCGATGGCTTCGGTTTTGGCGGTGGTGGACCTTCCGGATTTGCCGATGGTTGCGAACACCTCAAAGGGCTGTCCTTCGTATTCTGTTACCGTAACATAAAGCTGGCCCATGCCGGTTTTCATTCTGGAGGTAAATCCCTCAAGGGTTTCCGGCCGCTCTTTCACCTTGGCTGCCGGAGTACTCAGAGACTTGTCCTTTCCTGAATAAGACAGAACCTGATTTTCCTTGCTCCCGTCACGGTATATCGTAACCCCTTTACAATCCAACTCATACGCCAAATTATAAATTTTTAGCACATCATCCACCGTGGCATCACGAGCCAGGTTAACCGTTTTTGAAACAGCGTTGTCCGTGAATTTTTGAAAAGCAGCCTGCATACGGATATGCCATTCAGGGAATACATCATGGGCGGTCACAAAGATTTCCCGAACATCCTCGGGTATTTCCTGAAGATGCTGAATACCCCCTTCGATAGCAATGGTATCCATCAATTCAGGGCTATAAAAGCCCCGCTCTTTGGCAACACTTTCAAAGTAAGGGTTCACCTCCAACAGTTTATCGTTATCCATAACATTTCTAACAAAACTCAATGCAAACAGCGGTTCAACGCCGCTGGAGCAGTCTGCAAGGATACTCAACGTACCTGTCGGTGCAATGGTCGTGGTCGCAGCATTTCGATAAGTACAGCCTTTTTTGTCTTTAAAAATACTTTTATCAAAATTCGGGAAAACTCCCCTTTCCTCTGCCAGATGTTTTGAAGCATCATGAGACTCTTTTTGGATGAAGCCCATCACTTCTTCTGCGATCTCAAGCGCTCTTTCTGAGTTGTAAGGAATTTTCAGCTGATACAGCAGATCGGCAAACCCCATAACACCAAGACCAATTTTACGGTTTCCTTGAACCATTCTTTCAATTTCCGGAAGCGGATATTTCGACATGTCGATGGTGTTGTCCAGAAATCGGACACTCGACCAAACAATATCCTTTAAGGCCTTAAAGTCGATCGCCGGTGCGCCGGTATCATAGTTTACAAATTTTGCCAGATTGATGGAACCTAAATTGCAAGATTCCATGGGAAGCAATGGCTGTTCTCCGCAAGGATTGGTGCTTTCGATTTCTCCCAGAGCAGGGGTCGGATTATCTCTGTTGAGCCGGTCTAAAAAGATGATACCCGGATCTCCGTTTTCCCATGCCTGCGCCACGAGGGCTTGGTAGACGTCTGCAGCATTCAATTCTCCACTCTTTTCCTTCGTGTGGGGATTGATGAGGTCATAGTTGCTCCTCGATTTGACGGCTTCCATAAATTCATCCGTTACGCCAACGGAAATATTAAAATTGTTGAGTTCGTTATTGTTCTTTTTGCTGCAAATAAACTCCATGACATCCGGGTGGTCGACTCTCAGGATCGCCATATTGGCTCCCCTGCGCGTCCCTCCCTGTTTAACCTGCTCGGTTGCCGTGTTAAAGATTTTCATAAATGAAACCGGACCGGAAGCGATACCCCCAGTTGTTCCGACCCTGCTGTCTTTTGGACGCAGCCGGGAAAAAGAAAATCCGGTGCCTCCGCCTGATTTGTGAATAAGTGCGGAATTTCTCAATGCATCGAAAATACCCTCCATGCTATCTTCTATAGGAAGTACAAAGCAGGCTGCCAGCTGCCCCAGTCTCCGTCCGGCATTCATCAGTGTCGGTGAATTGGGCAAAAATTTCAGTTCCGTCATCATATTGTAAAAAACGGATTCCATATTCTTCTCATGGGTATCGTAACCATACTTTTTCTCCGCTTTTGCAATATGGCGAGCCACTCTTCTGAACATCATTTCCGGAGTCTCAATCACTTTTCCGTTGCTGTCTTTTTTAAGATATCTTTTATTTAAAACATTTATAGCATTGTCGGAAAGCCGCAAACCATTTTTTATGAATATGGATTTATCCAAACGAATGGGGGACGTTTGAGTCAGGCCATATTCCATCAACTTTGTCTGAATCATTTTATCGATGATCGGCATGGTGATGGTATGGTTTTCCATATTGGCAATCTCTTGTTTCAAAAACCGGCTGATATTCATGGCTTTGTCATTCTCTATTCGGTTTTCTTTGGCAAGAATATCCGAGAATAATTGATCATCCCATTTGTAAGCGGTTAGATCGAAACGCCCCTCATCCGTAACTAAAATTTTAACTTTTGAGCCCATCACCGTTCTCCTGTATAGTAATGATCATCTTCATTTAAACTTGCCCTTATCAATATCACGAGAGTTAAATTATAACAAGTTTCGAACTACCCCTAATATGTTTGTTGTTTGCGGATCCGTCAACTTTTTTGTTTCAGGAAATGAAACCCCATTCTGTTTGAATGAGGCTGTTATGGACAATGTCATTAAATAGAAGGTTTGGTCTATAAAAATAAAAACAAACCTGCTTAAACCCATGGAATTCTGTTGGCAGGTCTGTTGGAAAGAGTCGATTTCTAAATATTCATACTATATGTAGTATGTCAAGAAAAAAAATGCCCAATATATGCACATTTTTAACCCAAAGATGCCTAAGGTGCTGATAGCTTTAAAAAGAGCCTTTGGAAAATTATTTATGTACCCAAAAATAGTCC